>NZ_JACBEZ010000014.1:0-81444 GCF_013391465.1 Acinetobacter sp. SwsAc2
GCAAGAGTGAACCACCTGATCCCTTCCCGAACTCAGAAGTGAAACCTCTTAGCGCTGATGGTAGTGTGGAGTTATCCATGTGAGAGTAAGTCATCGCCAGCTCATTAATTCTAAATCCCCCTCCGCTTAAAGCAGAGGGGGATTTTTTTATGCTGAAAAGATTAAAATAATAAAAATAAATAATTATTAATAGGGAAAAAGAGATAGAGAACAAGTGAAATAGCTTATCTATAAGGGCCTAAATGGTAAAAAGCCAGCAGTTGCTGACTTTTATGTCTTATTTAAAAGAGGTTACAGAGCATCTTTTAAGTTTTTTTGATGTGCTTTAACCTGTTTGGCATATTTCTTTCCTTGACGCTTCATTTTCCAGGTCGAATGGTATCCTGTTGGACCGACATTATAATAAGCCAAAGCTTTGGGCCAACTTTCTGCTTTTTGGTTATAGCTAGCGAGAATATAGGTGCCACAATTAATATTATTAATCTCTTCAAATAAATCGCCAGGGCAGGTTTGTTGCCAATAGCGTGGGATAACTTGAGTAAGTCCAATAGCACCAGCAGGGGAAACGGCATAATTTCTATAGCTAGACTCTTGTCTTATGACTGCTGCAACTAGTAATGGATCCACATTATAACGATCTGCACTTTGTACAATCATAGGTGCAATACGTAGTGCTGTTGTTGGTTCAACAGCATATGCCTTTTGAATGCCATTGGCTAATTTTGCTGAACGCTTTTCAACTGAACCGCCACCAAGTGATGAACAACCAGTAAATATTAAAGTTGTTGTTAAAATTAAAACAGATTTAGCTTTAATATGAGATGTTGGCAAGTATCGTTGATAATTCAGCAAACTGTATATCCATTGGTATAATGTCTGAGAAGATCATATTGAGCTGTGCAATTACAGTCAAGTTGAGACAGAAGGTACTATTTTATGGTTTTGTTAAATCCGTACTTTATTTAAGCTAAATAGAGGCGATTAATTGAAATTCTAGATTTTATGCTGTTAGTAGATCCACTTGCAAAGATAGTTTTGTCATATAACCCCATAGTATTTAACTTTTTTATAGGTGATTGCATGGACAAGTCAAAGAAATTCTTCTTGCTTATAACAAATAGCCTAAGCAGTATCTAAGTTGGTAAGACTTACTATTCTCCAAATATTAAATTTGCTCAATAAATCTAAGTTCTGTGATAGCGATACGTTTTTTGAAGCCCAACAAATAAGTTCAGCCGTTGTTAGATAGCATGAATTTAAGTCCAGTAATTTCTACTTTTATATTACTTCAATGTGAGGCCATAATCTTCTATTTATAAAAACTATGGCATCAACATATCTGAATGAGATGTTTTATATTATTTCAATTCGCTCGATGACTTTCCGAGTTCACGGCGTGCGATAATGAGTTGCTGAATTTGTTGCGTACCTTCAAAAATATCTAGAATTTTAGAATCTCTTGCCCATTTTTCTAAAAGCTCATCTTCGTTGTAACCAACCGTTGACGCAAGTTCGACGCACTTAAGGGTAATTTCATTACAAATTCGACCAGCTTTGGCTTTGGAAATGGAGGCTTCCTTTGAGTTCGGTTTCTTGTTATCTGCCATCCATGCGGCTTTTAAGGTCAGTAAACGTGCTGCTTCCCATTCGGCTTCCATACGATAAATTTGACTCACAATATGAGTCGTTTGTAAGTATGGGGTTATATATTGAGGATCTAAACAATCGCTGAAGATCTCTTTAATGCGTTCTAGTGAGGCCTTGGCACAGCCTATAGCCATCGCTGCAACGAGCGGACGGGTATTATCAAAAGTTTCCATCACGCCAGCAAAGCCTTTAGCAATGTCAATTTCCGCATTTCCTAGTAAGTTATTGGCTGGCACTCGGCAGTCGATTAAACGAATAACTGCGGTATCAGAGGCTTTGATTCCTAGCTTATGTTCTAAACGTTCCACTGTCATGCCAGCAGTTCCTTTAGGAATTACAAAAGATTTGATCGCTGAACGGCCTAATTTTTTATCCATCGTTGCCCAAACGACGATAGCGTCAGCACGCTCTCCTGAAGTCACGAAAATCTTTTCACCATTTAAGATGTAATCTTCACCATCTTTTATTGCTGTGGTGCGAATCGCGGCTGAGTCCGAACCACAGTTTGGTTCAGTGATTGCCATGGCTGCCCATGTGTTTTTGAAAAGCTCTAACTGCTCTTCATTGGCAACAGCTGCAATTGCTGAGTTTCCCAACCCTTGGCGGGGCATTGATAGAAGTAAAGCGGTGTCTCCATAACACATTTCAATTACACTTAAAGCGGTAGAGAGATTCACTCCATTTTTATTGCCTTGTTCATTGGTGCCCCGCTTACCGATAGCAGCACCCGCGTTCATACCTTCACCGCCTTCATTCATACCATCGACCAAAGATGCCAACATATCCAGTTCTTTAGGATAGCTGTGTTCAGCTTTGTCGTATTTTCGGGAGATAGGGCGAAGTACATTGATGGCCACTTGGTGGGCTTGATCAATCAGTAATTTAAATTTTTTAGGGTTTTGTAAATTCATGCCAGTTTTCCTTTTTATTATGCATGTAGACCAGAGTGAACAATCGCTGTTGCACGTAAATCACGATACCAACGCTCAACAGGGTGTTCTTTGGTGAATCCGTGCCCACCTAAAATCTGTACACCATCGGTGCCAATTTTCATGGCTTTTTCGGCACAAAGTAAGCGTGCTAAATAGGCTTCACGGTGAAATGTCTGCCCAGATTCAGCTAGACTTGCGGCATTTAGAATGAGCATACGCATGGCATCAATTTCGATGGACATATCGGCAATCATAAATGCAACACTTTGACGGTGAGAAATTGGTTCACCAAAGGCGGTACGTTCATTGGCATATTCAATACAATATTTTTTGACCGCTTCACATGTGCCGACCGCCATTGCACACCACATTAAATTGCCGAGGTCTAAAAATGCCGTGTAGTTGAAATCTTCATCACCTAAGCGTAAAGCAGGGGTTTGATTAAAAATTAAAGTTGCTGTTTCCGTTGCTTTGAGTCCCATAGCGGGAGATTTTTTAAACTGAATACTTTCATCCCGTCTGAGAATAAAAACTTCAGCTTGGCCATTAAGTTCAGCACTGACAAGGAAAATATCTGCACTTTCAGCCAATAGTACCAGTGTCTTTTCACCTTGAATAAAATATTGACCATCACATGAAATGGCTTTGGTTTTTAACAGGTAAGGATTAAAAGCAGGCGTAACTTCTTGAATTGCAAAGCTAGCGCGAATGCTACTGTCTTGCACAAAACTATTTAAATATAAAGCTTGTACTTGCTCAGAACCCCATTGTGTAATGGCATTAATTACACTAAAGGTAGAGAGCATACCCGCGGCTAAACTAAAATCACCTTTGGCCAGATGCTCTGCAATAAGTATATTGCTCAAAATATTTTTCTCAGCAGCGACACCACCGAGTGCCTCAGGCAAAGCATAAAAGTTCAGACCTAGCTCTTCAATATATTGCCAAAGTTCTGTTGGAAAAGTTTCATTTTGATCGGCACTTGCGGCTAATGGGTAAAGTATATCGGCGGCAAACTGTGACATGGTGTCGATGGTCATTTGCTGATCTTCTGAATAGCTCAGATCAAACAATGATTTTTCTTGACTATTGAGTCGTTGTTTATGTAGATCTTTATTGGTTTTAAAGGCTTTTTGTGTTTTTGATAGAGTCTTATAGCCAGCTTTTGAGCCTTGATAAAGCGATTTCTCCATAAATTTTCTAAGTTTTAATTGGTCAAGTACGTCGCTACTTGCCATTTTTGTGATCAGTGATAAGCCAAATCCCTGCGCCTTATTTACCATATTTGTCATTATTTTCATCCAGCAGAATTATTCTGTGGTTTTATGCTGACATAGCGGCATACGAATAACTATGTCATGACTGACATGATGTATTGTCAAAGATAAACGGTATGTGGTGTATTTTAAATTGTTCTAATGATTTGTTTTTAAAGTTTTTTATGGAATTGTTGGAAATTGAATTGATTGATCAATTGACCAAAATGACATTGCATCATTTTGGTCAATGTACTTTTAGATAAATTTTTTCACCATTGCACGAACATTGGTTTTTGCTTCAATCACAGTCATAAAGGTATAAGCACCGATGAATTTACGGCTGATAAACATAAACTCTTTCGGTGGAACACTGAAATAACGAGATGCCATCGACTTTGAAGCTTGCTGCATTACACGGCTATGAAGCTGGCTTGCTTTCCAGTCATAAGCAAAGTGTTCATCCATAACACCAGCAGGTAAGTCTGGGTTATTGCTTGGGCTGCTGAATGCTTCAGTTGCAAGTAAGAAGACTTTAGCCATATCGGGTTTAATGCTTTGAGGGATAGAGTCGAAAAACTCATATCCTGTCATCGCTTGAACCATTTCTTCACTACTATGATTAAACCCAGCATGAATGAGCTTACGTGCTACACCGAGTAAGTGTTCATCAAACTGTCGGATTGCGCCAAAATCAAGCAGAACGATTTTGTCCAAGATGTCATTGCCATTGCCTAAGCGAACGAGGTAATTACCAAAGTTCGGATCGGTCTGCATTTCACCCCATTCAAAAATCTCGCGTACCGCAATTTCAAGTGATGCTTCGCCAAGTTTGTTGCGACGTTCTTGCGGAAGAGACAGCATGACTGGGCTATTAATTGGTACGCCACGTTCAAAGGTCATACATAACACTTGGTCTGTGCAGTAGCCATCTATAATTTGTGGCACGATGTAGCGTGGGTCTTCTTTTAAGCGAGTAGCAAAGCGGCGTGTGGTTGCAGCCTCAATTTTATAATTGACTTCACGGTGCATCATCTCACGAACTTCATCGAACCATTGGTCGAACTCACGTGTTTGCGGCACCATACGTGTCAGTTTAAGCATGTTTTTAAACAGGCTCATGTCTGAGTCAATGGCTTCAGCAACGCCTGGATATTGAATTTTCAATACCATCTCTAAACCATCAGACTTACGCGTTGCACGGTGGACTTGTGCCAGTGATGCAGTGCCCAGTGGCTCATGATCGATTGTTAAATCATCTAGTTTAGAACCCAACTGGCTGTGCAGTTGCTGTTTTATCGCAGGCCACGCTAAAGCGACTGTTTGGTTATTTAAAGTATTTAAGGCTTGCGTGATTTCTTCAGGTAGAAAGTGTTCACCATAAAGTGCCATCATTTGGCCAATTTTGACGATAGAACCTTTAAGTTTGCCTATTTCAGAAACAAGATAATCGGCCTGTTCTTTCATTGCTTTTTTGCGTTTCTTTTCTTTTTCTTCTTCGCTAGAAAACATAGTTGTCGCATTAGAAGCAGCCCAACGTGTTCCAGCAAGCAACGAAGCTTTGGCAATCGATAAACGACGATCCATAGAGGAGGTTTTCAGTTGTTTAAGCTTATCGTTGTGATCTGACATAATTCAGTAAAATCCTTTCATCAGCAAGGGCAGCATTTTAGATTGTAACGGATAATATCGTGTATTCACGTATTAAAAAAGTTCAACTTGCTGAATCTCGAGTTAAAAAAGGCCATAAGTGTTAAGCAACCATCTAAATACAGCCTAATCGGGATTGTTACATGCGAAATTTTACTTTAAGGGTATTTTTCTGAATCAATTCATCTTTATGCGTTTGTATGTGTTGGAGGATCATCTCTTGTACCGGTTGGTGCATAAATCCATGTGCATAACCTTTAACAATGATGATGCTCGGTAGGCTAAAAAAGAAGTATCGAGCATCTTCAAGGGTTGCACATTCATAGATCCCTTGCTGCTGTAACAGCTTCTGGAAATAGGCTTTTTCAGTGTCGACATGATTGTTTTCGGTGTCACTCCAATAGCGTTCACGCATCGCCATTAAATTGTTGTGTTTATAACTCATAAGTTTGGGGAATATTGGCAGAAGAACTCACTTTATAATAAGGCTGTTTGATCAGGTTTCAATGCAAAGCCTGTGACTTCATGTAAAAAGCTGTGCGGTGGAAATTTTATAAGAGGTTAGTATGTTCATACAAAATAGGATGTTATATTAAAGCGCTGCAGCACGTAGATGTTGTGAATGACTAGATTAAAAAATGAATGAAGAAAATTTGCTTTGGGGAAAGGAATTGAAACAAATATTTAGTGCATTGCTTGTTGTGGGATTGTTCAGTGGTTCAGCCTATGCAATGGGCCCAACTAAAAAATATGAAGCATGCATGAAGCAAACTGGCAATGTGTTGAGTGAAATTGATGCATGCATGAGTAAAGAATATAAAGCACAAAAGAAACGCTTAAAGAAAGTATTTAAGCCGTATTTGGCGAAGGCTCCTGTAGATGAGCAAGGATTGGTTAAACAGTCTCATCAGCAATGGCTGGCGCAGCGTGATCAGATTTGTAATAACAAACCTATCGTGAAAAATGAAAAGACTGAATTACAGCGTATTTCATGTCTGATGCAAATGACACAAACCCGTGCAGATATGTACGAAGCACGTACAGGCCCTATCAGCAAATAAGAGCAAAGCGTATGAAAATGTGTTTGTTGTGCATCAAAACATTATAAATCATAGAAAAACAGAGTATCATAAGGCGTTTTTATTATGACCTTGGAGACGCCTTTAGTGGATCGCCCGACTATTAGCCCTGAACATATACAGGAAGCCGCTGAAAACTTAAGCACAATTCGTGATTTTATCCGTTTTGGAGTGACAGCATTACGTCAATACGATGCACATTTAGGTCAAGGTACAGAAGACTATTTTGCTGAAAGTTCAGCTTTGGTTTTACAAACTTTATCTTTAGATTGGAATGCGGATGCTGAAATCTTAGAGTCGAAGTTACTACCAAGCGAAAAGGCAGAAGTTTTAAGCTTATTAGAACGTCGTATTAATGAAAAAGTACCGACTTCATATTTGCTTAATTTGGCATATTTTGATGGCAAGCCATATTATGTCGATGAACGTGTACTGATTCCGCGTTCACCGATTGCAGAATTGATTCAAAACCGTTTTGCACCTTATTGCTTAGGTGAAAATGGACAAATGGGTGAAGCAGTCAATAACTTGCCAGAAAACCCGAATCCAAAAACGCCACAACGTATTTTAGATATGTGTACGGGCTCGGGTTGTATCGCGATTGCTTTGGCTTATGCCTACCCAGATGCCGAAGTAGATGCAACAGATATTTCTAAAGAAGCTTTAGAAGTGGCTCAAATTAACTCAGAACACCACGACAAACAGTATCAAGTGGCTTTACTTGAGTCTGACCTGTTTTCCAAAATTCCTGCTGAAAATCAATACGATCTTATCGTGTCTAATCCACCTTATGTGGATGCTGAAGACATGGCAGATTTACCTGAAGAATTCCATCATGAGCCAGAATTGGCACTGGCGGCAGGTCAAGATGGCTTAGATTTGGTTCGTAAAATGTTAGCTCAAGCGCCGGATTACTTAACTGAAAATGGTCTCATCGTGATTGAAGTGGGTAATTCTGAATGGGCAATGCGCCAAAACTTTAATACTGTTGATTTTTACTGGTTACAGTTCCAAAAAGGCGGTACAGGAATCTTTGCATTGACTGCGGCTCAATGCCGTCAATTCCGTGATTTATTCATTCAATCTGTTCAAGCATAAAAGGAGTCGTTAGACATGGCAGGTAATAGTATAGGGCAACTCTTCCGTGTAACGACTTGTGGTGAATCTCATGGTGTAGGCTTAATGGCGATTGTGGATGGTGTTCCACCGGGCCTCGAGCTTACAGCAGACGATTTACAAAAAGATTTAAACCGTCGTAAGCCAGGCACATCTAAATTTGCGACACAGCGCAAAGAACCTGATGAAGTTGAAATCATTTCAGGTGTGTTTGAAGGTAAAACGACTGGAACTTCAATTGGTTTACTCATTCGTAATACCGACCAAAAATCGAAAGACTACGGTAACATTGCACAAAGCTTCCGTCCGGGACATGCAGACTATACTTATACACAAAAGTACGGTTTCCGTGATTACCGTGGCGGTGGTCGTTCAAGTGCGCGTGAAACGGCTATGCGTGTGGCTGCGGGTGCAATTGCGAAAAAATACTTGGCTGAAAAGTTTGGTATTTTAATTCGTGGTCATGTGACCCAAATTGGGACTGAAATTGCGGAAAAATTGGATTGGAATGAAGTACCTAATAATCCATTTTTCTGTGGCGATGTCGATGCCGTACCGCGTTTTGAAGCACTTGTGACTTCATTACGTGAACAAGGTACCAGTTGCGGTGCAAAGCTTGAAATTTTGGCTGAAAAAGTGCCTGTAGGTTGGGGTGAGCCTGTTTTTGATCGTCTAGATGCTGACATTGCCCATGCCATGATGTCTATTAACGCGGTCAAAGGGGTTGAGATTGGTGATGGTTTTGCCGTTGCTGGTCAGTTTGGACATGAGAGCCGTGATGAGTTAACCACAGTAGGCTTTCTTGCGAACCATGCAGGGGGTATCTTGGGCGGTATTTCGAGTGGTCAAACTATTCGTGTTGCAATTGCGCTTAAACCAACAGCATCTATTACCACACCGGGTAAAACGATCAATATTAATCGTGAAGATACTGACGTATTAACCAAAGGTCGTCATGACCCTTGTGTGGGTGTGCGTGCGGCTCCGATTGCAGAAGCAATGCTTGCGATTGTTTTAATGGATCACTTTCTGCGTCATCGTGCTCAAAATGCAGACGTCGTTGCACCATTTGCACCGATTGAATACTAGAAAATTCTATTTATATTTAAGAGAGTACACATTAAAGTCAGACTTCGGTCTGACTTTTTTATTTGCGTATGAAAGCTAATCTTAAATGTAAGAAAAGAGTTGTTGGCATATTATGTGCGCTATGGCTATCACGATACTCATCAAACGGCATCTTACCTATTTAGTGCCAATGTAGGTCAACCGTTGATGAATCTTCATTCGGTCTTACTGAGTAAGAAAATTTAGAGAGTTCATTTTTAAAAGAAAAAAGGAAGGGGGATATGAATAAAAAAATAAGCACAGCCAGACGAGGCACCATTATATTTTTATCATTACTCACAGTTTTGGTTATTTCATTGTTGATATACGGCTATGACAGTATGCATGACCCTGAAAAAGTCAAAGCGCGCTTATATGCTTGTGGAAAATTTGGTGATCGGCACATGCTTATTGATAAGCAGTATTTACTTTTTGGCAGAGTGACTTATCAAGGTGTTAATTACTGGGGGAAAAATATCAAAGAAGAACACGAGGCCAAAGGCTGTGATGATCAAATTCAAAGTATTGCTTTGAAAGTGAAATGGCCTGAAATGAAAGCATCTAGAGAAGGCTTTAAACTAGATTCTGAAAATAAAGATGTGATCAAAATCGCATTAAACCAACGTTCCGTTTGGAAAGAGGAGTGGGGAAGTAAAGACTTCTTTAATTATTTTGGTCAGTTAAAAAGAAAATTAAGAAAAGGAATGTTTTCTTCTAGTGGAGAAGAGGTGAGTGAAATATGGGTAGATGAAACAAAAACATTTAACTCAGATTTAGGGCTCTATGAAATAGAGGTAAAAAGTGATGACGGTGTTAGAAAAAAGGTGTATTGGCAAGAGCGTAAAGGTAAAGGGGTAAGTCTCACTATTGTATGTCTTTATTTTAAGAGTGGGGCAACAAGTTGTGAATTTAATACACATCAGCCCAATTATGGGTTTAATACGAGTTATATCACTATAAGCTTTCACAGTGAGTTACTACCGCATTGGCAAGAAATTTATCAAAATGCAGAACAACTCATTCATTCTTTTAAGGTTGAGTAAAAATAAAATGAAACATCCGAAGAGTATAGACCGTACCCATGCTCAAAGATGTTTAGATGACCTCAGGATAGCGCTAATGTCGGACAGCATGCGTCCTCTTTTGAAGCAAAAGATAGTCATGTTAGCCAGTATAGTGCAACGCTTGCCCTAAGCTGAGGTTGTGCTCTATAAAAATAAACGAAAGATAATACTTTAAGAGCAGTTTCCAATCGGGTGATTACATGGTATATAAATTGCTCATAGAATAATAAGCATTATTGCAGGAGAGAAATGTTCTGCATTCGCCGAAGGAGCAACGACCCCGGAAACTCTCAGGCAAAAGGACTGTAATAATGAAAAAACTCTGGAGAGAAGTGTTCAATCACTCACCGAAGGGGATGGTTTAAAACATCATGGGATGTTTTAGGTCGAAGCTCTCAGGTACACATGACAGATGGGGTTGACATCAAACAATAAAAAGGAGGTGTCTATGTGTCATGTCGTTGTCATTGGTGCTGGAATTACAGGCGTCACAACTGCGTATGAATTAAGTCAACTGGGTTATCAAGTGACAGTTGTGGATCGGCATTTATTTCCAGCCATGGAAACTTCTTTTGCAAATGGTGGACAACTGTCTGCATGTAATGCTGAAGTTTGGAACCAAAAATCGACAGTGCTGAAAGGCATGAAATGGATGTCTCAAAAAACTGCTCCTTTATTGCTCAATCCTGCGTTTAGTGTGCATAAATATGCATGGCTGATGGAATTTCTGGGCAATATTAAACATTATGAGGCCAATACCCACGAAACAGTACGTTTGGCTTTATTGGCTCGACAACGCTTGTTCGAAATTGCGGATAAAGAGTCAATCGACTTCAATTTAGAAAAACGTGGTATTTTGCATTTTTATCATAATAAACAAGATTATGACGTTGCTATTCGAGTTAATGATTTACTCAATAAAGGTGGACTTGAACGTTCTGGCGTGTCCAACGAAGAAATTAAGCAAATTGAGCCGACACTGACTGGCGACTATTATGCTGGATTCTATTGTGAAGGCGATGCGACGGGTGATATTCATAAGTACACGACAGGTTTGGCTGAAGTCACCAAAAAGTTAGGTGTGAAGTATCGTTTTGGTATGGATGTGACAGATATCGAACATTTAACTTCAGGTGTTGAAGTGAAGTTACAACCCAGTTCAGAAAATGTTGAACTGCTTCCAAATGAAGTGGAGATGTTGGCTGCCGATGCTGTTGTGGTGTGTGCTGGGGTGGGTAGCTATCAATTGGCTGAATTGGTCCAAGAACGCGTCAATGTTTATCCTGTAAAGGGATATTCCATTACTGTCATGCTGAATGATGATGAGAGTCAGCAAAATGCGCCGTGGGTGAGCTTACTGGATGAAAGTGCAAAAATTGTAACTTCACGTTTAGGAAAAGATCGTTTCCGTGTTGCGGGTACTGCTGAGTTTAATGGCTATAACCGTGATATCCGTGCAGATCGAATTCAACCTCTTGTTGACTGGACCAACCGTAACTTTAAAGTTTCGACAGAGCATGCGGTGCCTTGGGCAGGCCTTCGTCCTATGATGCCGAATATGATGCCTGTAGTGCGCCGTGGAAAGTTAGAACGTGTGTTCTTTAATACAGGACATGGGCACTTAGGTTGGACGCTATCTGCGGCAACTGCGGCAATGATTAGTCAGGAAGTGGCGACAGCGTATCCAATTTAATTGGGTGCATCCTTGAAGGGATAAAAAACAAGTTGGCTTCGAGCTTGTTTTTATCATTTTTGTTCAATGGTGTTATAATTCTGCCTTAATTTCAAAAGATTGCTCACAAATGAATACTTTAAACTTGAGCAAAAATAAGTAGTATTGTTTCAAGCAATTGATGACTAATGTGAAGGTGAATAATGATTAACATGAAAATGGCTTTGGTGGTTTTAGCTTCTGTAACGATGCTGTCGCTTGCTGCGTGTAGTGACAAAAAACAAGAGACTGAACAAATGCCAGTGGAAAGTTCAGCAACTGAAACACCAGTGACCAATATTGAAGTTAGTCCAGAGATGATTGATGCTGCACCTTTAGAGTCTGAAGAAGCAGGTGCATCAGCACCAGCGGCAGCTTCTGAAGCGAAATAAGTCCAAAGATGATAAAAGCCTCCCGATGCGGAGGCTTTTTTTATGGATTAGAGTGATATCGGCATTTAATCGTAAATATTTAGATTCAGGATATAAATCAAAAAATCATATTGAAACCATAACGAACAATCGATAGAGTTTATTTAGTAAATATTGTCAATCTGTGATGGTTTTCATCAATGCATCCTTTGCAAGCAAATGGACAGTAGAAAACATGATGTTTAATCATAACTCATGTAAAAATGAGGGAATATTTTGTACGCAGTTAAGCTCACAAAAGTATCGTTGAATTTTAAACAGCATGGCCGAGCATTTTTGATTGTTGCTGCGGTGATTTTTGTCTGCTGCTTGCTTGGGATATTCACTCGACCGATTGCATATTTCGCTTATTTTTGGCCAGCTAATGCAGTACTGATCGGCTTATTTTTAAGGTTTAAGCCACTCAGAAATGTTGGTGGTTGGTTGGGTGCATTTATTGGTTATATGTCGGCAGATTTAGTCACAGGGAATCATATTGAGCTGACTTTGGCTTTAACGATCGCCAATTTTATGACGGTAGGCGTTTCGTTATTTTTTATACATTATTTACAAATTGATTATCGTGCATATAACAAAGGCTTAAATTTTCTTTATCTTTTCTTGGTTTGTGTTTTTCTTGGATGTTTTTCCAGTGCGATATTTGCCGTTGCGGTCGTTCCGTATATGCCACACACCTTTATGAGCACGCAAGACTTGTGGGCTGATTTTTATATTTGGTGGACAGGGGAAGTACTAAATTGTATTTCACTTTTACCCCTCATTTTAACCTTTCCGGCAGCGAAGAAATTAAAGTATCTTTGGAATAATCGTAGACAGTGCGAAACCCAGTTTGTCGATGTTTTACCCTTACTCTCAGTTTTAATTTCTGTGGCATGTACTCATCTTTTCTTTGGTCCAGGCGCCTTACTTTTCCCTCTAGCAGGGCTCATTTGGGCGGCTTTAAGTTACAACTTATTTTATGTGAGTATTATTAACAGCTTGGTTTGTTTTGTGACTTACCATAGTTTAACGACCTATTATATTTCACGTACAGCAGATAACTTCTTGGCCACTTCTATTTCGGTGCGTATAGGGCTGTGCATGTTGATGATTGCACCTTTGCTTTTATGTATTGTGAGTCGTAATCGTCATGATCTATATAAAGAAGTGCTCTATCTAGCCAACCATGATCCCTTAACTCATGTGGGAAATCGCCGTTTTTTCTTCACTCAAACTGAAAACTTATTGAAGGAAAATCTGGTTAAATCGATGAGTATCATTGTGCTGGATATTGATCATTTCAAGAAAATGAACGATCAATATGGTCATTATATTGGTGATGTATTGCTACAAAGCTTTGCCACGACGGTGAAAAGTAATTTGCGTGAACAGGATTTATTTGCACGTATGGGCGGTGAAGAATTTGTGGTGGTGTTAAATAATACCACTGAAGTTGAATCACAAATCATTGCGGAACGTATCTGCCGTGCTGTCGCTACTTCAAAAACGCAAGTGGCGCATGCTGTTTTGAGCATGACGGTGAGCCTTGGTGTGGTGCACCAAGTTCTACCAACGAAAAATAGCCTACAGAGCTTGTTAAATCGTGCTGATCGGGCGTTATATCAAGCCAAAACTTTAGGACGTAATCAAGTACAACTTGCCTCATAGGTTAAAATTTAGTAAAAGTATAAAACAATAAAAACTATATACTTGGATAAAAATGAATTTTTCTGAATACCTTCGTTATGATGGGCTGGGTTTGGCTGAGTTGGTTGCACAAAAACAAATCCATCCCGCTGAATTATTACAAATTGCAATTGAGCGTAGTCAGCAAACCAATCCTGCTTTAAATGCGATTATTATTCCTATGCATGATTATGCCAAGAACAGAGCACAAAATGCATTGTCTGGTCCATTTGCAGGGGTGCCATTTTTAGTAAAAGATTTATTTCAAGAATATGCAGGTTATCCAACATCTTATGGCTGCCAAGCATTTAAACGTACGGGCCATATTGCAGAACATAATGCAGAAATTGTAAACCGTTGGGAAAACACAGGCATTTTAACCTTTGGCCGTACCAATACTCCTGAGTTTGGAATCAAAGGCATTACGGAATCAGATGCTTGGGGAGCCTGTCATAATCCTTGGAATTTAAAACATAACAGTGGTGGCTCATCGGGTGGTTCCGCTTCTGCAGTGGCCGCAGGGATTGTTCCGATTGCAGGTGCGGGTGACGGCGGCGGGTCGATTCGAATTCCTGCATCGTATTGCGGTTTATTTGGTTTAAAGCCAAGTCGTGGACGTACGCCGTGGGGCCCAGATATGAGTGAGGCAATGCACGGCGCTGCGATACAGCATGTATTGAGTAAAAGTGTAAGAGACAGTGCCGCGATGTTAGATGCAACGCAGGGTGCAGAGCATAGCTCGTTGTTTAAAATTGAACAGCCCAACCAAAGCTATTTGGCCTGTCTACAGCAGCCTGTAAAAAAACTTAAAATTGCATTTAGTACTCAATCGCCTATCGGAACCCCAGTGTCTAAAGATGCAATTCATGCTGTGCAGCATACTGCACGTTTGTTGGAGTCTCTAGGACATACAGTGGTCGAAGCACAACCTGAGATAGATGGTATGTCTTTGGCCAGAGACTTCATCACGACGTGGTTTAGTCAGTTTTCTTATATGCTAGAGCAGATCAAGCAACACGTTCCGACCACAGCAGGAGACTTTGAGCTGGATTCTTTAGCTTTGGCTGCCTTTGGTGCGAAAACGACTGCTTTAGAATATATTCATAATCTGAATAATTGGGGAGTATATGTCACCAAAATGAACCAATTTTTTGATCATCATGATCTTTATCTGACTCCTGCGACAGCTTCAGTCGCGCCCAAAAATGGGCAAATTTCTACCCCATCATGGCAAAAACCAATTTTAAAAAGCTTACTAAAAGTCGGCAAAGCACACCTGCTGGCACAAGGAAAACTGGTCGATAAAATTGTGAAAGATAATTTGCGTTGGGTGCCTTTTACTCAGCTAGCCAACATCACAGGTTTACCTGCGATGTCTGTACCTTTGTATTGGAATGCTGATAATCTTCCGCTTGGTTCACAGTTCATTGCGCCTTTTGCCCGTGAAGATCGGCTCTTACAGTTGGCTAGTCAGCTTGAACAGGCCCAGCCATGGTTTCATAAATATAGTGAAATCAAAGTTTAGAAAGCTGATTAATAAAACTGCTGCAATTTATGCGTGCAGATCAGAAGAGAACTTTTTAAGCTTGAACTTCTTTGGGTAAGTACCGAACAAAACCTAAGCCCAGTAACACAGCACAGCCTGCCAAAATAAAAATAAGTTCGCCTGACTGGCTGTGCCAATAATGTCCTGCAAGAATACTTCCAGACGCTACACCCAGTCCCCACATGGTGCTATACAGGGCTTGACCGCGTCCTTGTTGTCCTAAACTAAAGTTTTGGAAAATGATACGCATGGCGATGAGATGAAATAGGCCAAAGCTAAAAGCATGAATGGTTTGTGCGAAGAACTGGATCGCGAAGATTTGTGGAAAAGAACCAACCATAAACCAGCGTAGCGCCGTGAGGATAAGACAAATAGACACCATGAGTCGCCATGAAAAGCGTTTGAAAAAAATGTGAGCAATGGCAAACATAATAATTTCGGCCATGACACCGACAGCCCACAAAAAACCAATTTCTGTGGTTGAGTAACCAGCTTGTTTTAAGAAGTTGCTATAAAAACTATAAAAGGGCGCATGCGAAAAAAGCAGAATAAACTCGATACCGAAAAATGCCGCGACAACGGGTTTTTTTAAAATCGGTAACAATGGCTCGAGCTGCCCTTGTGAATGAGGTGCAGTGGTCGGTTCTTTGATGCTAAATGACCAAATAAAGGCCAAAAAAGAAATGCACAGCAATAAAACAGGAAGCATAGAGATGGGTAAAATTTCTAATAAGGCTCCGATACCAAAAACCCCGACAATAAAACCGACCGAGCCCCACTTTCGAACTTTTCCATACAAAGCACTGCGCTGTTCCGCGAGCCAAAATAGCGTAACGCCTTCAAATTGAGCCAGAATGGCGTTTTGGAAGAAGCTAAAGATCAGCATGAGTAGGGCGATCGCCTGAAAGGAGTTTGGAATGATAAAAATCATGAACCAAATACAAGCTTCCATCCACGTTGCGACTCTGACCAAGAGCATCCGTTTCCCTGATTTATCTGCAATCCAGCCCCAAATAAAAGGAGCAAAAAAACGGGTAATGATCGCAATTGAGGAAAGGATACCGATTTCACTGTAGTTAAAGCCTTGATCTTCGAGATACAGGCTCCAAAACGGCATGAAAGTGCCCACAATGGAATAATAAAAGAAGTAAAAACCAGCCAGTCGGTGCCGAATGGGAAAAGAAAGCATCGTACTGTATTCCTTGGTTGGATAGGCAGATTTTGAAGAAGACTTGAACCTAAAACAAAGCTTCAATGTATTGAAGCTTTGAGAATTTTAAAAATGGATTGTTTAATTCATGCTGACTTAAAGTGTAAGGATTAAAGCCAATTAGCCTTTGACTAAACCACCATCCACAATCAAGTTTTGACCTGTCACAGCACAAGAATATGGCGATAAGAACATTAAAATGGCTGAGGCAAATTCTTCAGGTGTAACTACACGACGCAGTGGTGTTGCATTTGCGATGTAATCAAAAACTTCATTGGGTGTACTTTTACTGGCATCGGTGGTTTGCAGTAAACCGCCAGAGAGCATATTGATATTAATGCCGTATTGGCCAAGCTCATGCGCTGAGGTACGCGTAAATGCCAACAGTGCTGCCTTCGCCGTGGTGTAGTCATGATAAGGCACCACAGGGTTCTGTACCAGATTGGTTCCGATGTTTACAATGCGCCCAAACTGACTTTGTTTCATACCTTCAAGTGCCGCTTGGGTAGTATTCAAAGCGGCTTTAACTGCACCTTCAAATTGTTGTTGCATGGTTTCCCAGCGTAGCTCATGAACTTTTGGGCGGGCCTCACCATTAAACTCGAACTGAATCAGCGCATTATTAACTACGGCGTTGATATGCTGTCCAAAATGTTGAAAGCTTGCGTCAAACATGCTTTTGACTTGAGCATTGTCTGTAACATCTGCTTGGTAGATAAAGATCTGCTCGGGATACTGCTGAACTAAGGTTTGCGCTGCAACGTGGCTGTTCAAATAATTCACGACTACACGAGCACCTTCATTGATTAAGGTGTGTGTAATTGCAAGACCTAAACCGCGTGCGCCACCTGTGACCAGTACAATTTGATTTTTAATGTGCATAATATTTCCGAGCAGATAAATGTATGTATTTTTAGATAAAGCAAGTATATCAAAACCTTTCCGTACCTTAGGTTTTACAACTGCTACTTTTCAAGTTTTCGATGCTTATTTAGCTGGGTTAGAGTATTCGGATAAAAATCGCCAAGCAGTAGAGCATTTTTAGTATTGTTGATTATTGAGCCTGATTTTGCTCAAGATGTAGCCTCAAAATACGGCGTAATTCTAATAATGTTTCTGCTTCCTCATGCACAGAATGATTGCCTTTAATGATTTTTTCAGAGACTGCCTGTTCTAAATGTGAACTTGAATAGGGCACAATACCATCGCTCATGTCATGTGTGTCATTGGTCTGACGGTGATTACCAATAATAGAATGATAAGGAACTGTGGATACAGGCATGATGTTACTGGTTAAAGCCATAAAGCGTGACTTTGGACTTAAGTCGTCAGGGCCAGATTGCACCATGCCTTTGGTACTTGAGCTACCATTGAGCTGTATATCCACTTGGTTAAAGAAAGTGATCGGCAACTTCACCATTTTCTTCACCAACTCCATGTAACAGCGGTCAGACAGTTCACTGCCACGGTGAGGCGAGGCAATAAAAATTGCACGTCCAATGGGTAAATCAGAATGAAATTGAAAACGTTCTTTGATTACGGGGTATTGTTGTAATCGAGTGTATTGCTCATAGTTTAACAGTGGAATCACTTGCTCAGAAATATCGTGTTCACTTATCAGTAAGCGGCTAATGACACCGCCCATACTATGTCCAATCAGCACGGCGTCACTGGCCGAGCGAGAGTTGGGTTGAACTTGTGCAAAGGCTTGTTTGAGTAGTGCATGAATTTGATAGCAGCTTTCAACAATCGGCATATTGGTTGAATAGAATACCTGCCATACCTGAAAGTTTTCCCGTAAAACTTTATCACCCAAAATGTTATTGGTCAGATTGACCCAAGTTTCAGGGCTGCTGGCGAGACCATGAATAAGTACAATCACTTTTTTATTCGGCTGGTAAGGTTCAAGCATATAGACATGTGGCATACGCAATCGCTCAGTTTTATCGAGCAGGGTTAAGTAGCCTGTAGAGCCCAGTTTATTTTCTGCCAGCCAGTAGGCAAAAGGCACAGAATAATTCGCCGTGAGGATATATTTTTGTTGATGAATCTCTACATACTTTTGCGTATAAGGATTAAATAGCTCAATCTCAAAAATGGCTTTGCCATTAAGCACATCTTCAATGCTGCTTTCAGGGTTTAATGGCTGTGCCGCTGCGGTTACGGACAAATAGCGTGCAGGATGGATATTGGGATTGGTTTTATTTTGATAAAACGATATCGGGTCAAGGATAAAATCATTTTTATGAATAGGATCCGCTTCAGCTACAACCACAAACTCTGCGCCCAGACCATCTTGACGGTTGACTTGATCAAAACCCGAGAAGTTTAAATTATAACTGGATTGAACTCGGTCAATGGTTTTACTTTTCAGTTCAGGATAGTGTTCTAAATTTATAATATATTGACGTTGTTGGACGTTGAGTTGCGCAGGAATTTGATGAAAAGGCTGCGTACGGTACGCCGTGGTAATTAAACGTGACAAAGCGACATTGTAAAAAGTGCGGACATGCATTTGTCTTTGATCAAAAACACGGGTACTTGGGCTTTCTTGCATTTTAAATAAATACACATAGCTATAACGTAAACTCTGGTCGAAGGCCTCAAGGCTTTGTTCTAAGCAGTGATTATTTTCACTGTGAGGCTGTGCTTGGGTACAGTTGCGTTGTTTTGAAAACTCGAAAGCTTGAGCCAAATACAGTTCACTTAAGGCGGCATAGCGCTCATCTGCTGCAATATCCGTCTGTGTGTTTAAGCGCTTCAAGCATGTTTCAAATTCAGCGGTGCATTGCTGTGGCGTCAGGCTGAGTAATTTGAGTAAGCTGGTGGTTTCCGCACTCAATTGTTCGTGGCTTAAGATATTTTCGGACTTGCTACGAATAGCCTGATGGATATTATTTTCTTTAACTTTGACCAACTGGCAGGCCGGCAGTAAAACAATCGTTAGCCCTAAAATGATTGGTCGCGTGAAAGTATGATGTCTCGTTAAAAGCATAGTTTTTAGCACGGACGTTATCTATATAGGCTAAAGATGTCTTTCATTTTAAGATAATTTCTAACGAGTTACATCCAAATTCAGTCCAATCTTTTGTGTCCCTAGACATAACTTAAGAACGCTTATATTCAGCTCAAGCAATTTAGCGAGCAAAGGCTTTGCCCAAAACATGTTTATGTATAAATCGTAATTTATCGAGGACTGGCGCTGATAGCGTAAATGGATAAGCATCTTCTAAACCCATACTGCGATTTAACGCATTTAAGTTAAAAGTCAGTGTCATCCATTGTTTGAGGAGTAAATCAAAATTTTGAGCGCCGATTGGATTTTCATAAAAGCTTAAGTCATGCGTATCTTTTCGATTATTGCGCACGATTAAACCTGCATAGTAAGCGGTTTCCAATGTGTCCATCATGTGTAAATAGTGTGCCCACGTTTCTGCCCAGTCTTCCCAAGGGTGTGTGCTGGCATAAGAGCTGACATAAAACTTGTCCCAGTTTTGCGGTGCGCCATCTTCATAGTGGCGTTGTAGTGCTGCGTTATAATCTTGACGCTCATCTCCAAAATACTGACGGAACTCGTCGACCAGCTCAGGATGTAGCGATTTAATGAGGTCAAAATAATAATGACCACTTTCATGACGGAAATGCCCCAAAAGCGTACGGTAGTTTTCACCCATTTTAATACGGGTCGTTTCTCTATAGATGACATCTGCTTCACTAGCATTGAGTGTAATGACACCATTAGCATGTCCTGTCAGCACAGGGTGCTCTGGTTCAGGCATGAGAAAATTAAAACGGAGTCCGTAGCGATCATCATCGTTATATTTGGGCCTTGGCATAATATTCAGGCGTTGCATTAAATACAGAAAACGCCGTTTAGCATGTTCGAGCCGTGACCAATAGACGATATGATCAGGGTTGTCGAGAGTAGGAATGGTATATGTGAGTACACAAGACTCACAGTAGATGTCGTTGCTCTCTGCGGGAATAACCCAATTACAGACTTGATGATGCTGATAGTTATAACAAGGCTTATAGCGCTTCGTCTGGTATTTTTCATTTAGCGCTAACCAAAGAACAGGGCTATGCTGTTCAAAGCTCCCCATATCTTTTTCCGATGCAATATAACCGAGTGTAGTTTGGCAGCTCACACATTGTGAGTTGGCAAAAAAGACTTGGTTTTGACAGGATGCGCAACTAAAGAATTTCATCGGCGGCTGTGTCTTTGGTGAGCTTTTAGAACCAGTATAAAGGATGTCGGTTCCCTTCGTCATGTTCTGTCATCTGTTTTGATAGGCTTGCAAAGTTGAGTATTCATTTGCATATAATTTGAAAAGTTTTTAGTCGTTCGTTTGATATACAGGTATAAGCGCGGTAGTGCTTGCCTAGAGTGCATATTAGAAAGAATACATGTGCTTGGTTAGTAGCGAGCTTTTCAGTGGGGTTCTTTTCTTTCATATTTGTATAAAGAGATATAAATTTTAAAATTTATAAACTGAATGAACGAAAAAGCTTGATTTAGGTGCAGATTCGTCAAAAATAGGGACTGGGAAAAATCAAAGCTTCATTTTAGAATTTCAAAGCCTTTTAAGTTTCTGGGAGTAAATATAATGATAACGAACGTATCGCCAAAAAAATGGCTACTCATGAGTTTGGGGGCGATGTTGCTTTCAGGTTGTGCGACAACCTCTACAGACCCAAGTCGTCAAAATGTGGGTACCACAGGTTTACTCATTTGTGCGCAGAATGAGCTTTGTCCAGTGGTCACTGTGAGCTGGAATGAATCGAACAAAGAGCTGCTTAAGTTAAAAATTCATTTGAGCAGTACTTACAATAAATATGAGATTCATAAAGTTGAGTTTACAAATGAGAAAGACTTTCAAACTTTTGCTGTCACAGGGCCAACTGAGCATGATCATGTGTTAGGTGCCAACCGTTCGACCAATTATATTTTAGCGCCTGTAAATTTGATGAGTAAGTTAAAGGGAACGGATTCGATCAAGATGGATATTTATACGGATAGAGGTATTATCTCTCGATATGTGTATAAAGATGGCGTCTCAGCTCCAATTTTGGGTGAGTTCCAAAAAGTTTATCAATAAAAGAAAAAATCGCCATCTGGCGATTTTTTTTGCTTATAAGTGAGAGAAAACTAAAACTTGCGAGGACATAAGATCTCATTTTCAGAAGGTATTCTGTCTATAGGGACGTAAACATTGGGCCTTTGACGGATGAAAAGTCAAGCTGAATAGCCCGAAATGCACTTTGATGTATCAATCTTAAAAATAGAAATATATTTTGCACAAAAAATAAACTTTCTCATACGCTGTTGCTGTCAATCTAATCAAAAAAATTGGCATGTATTCTGCTTAGTTCTAGGTATTACAAAAACCTTTTTTGGTAATACCGAAAGGAGCAACAAATGTCTAAACAATTCAAAGGTGACTTAAATGCATTCTTCACTGTATTTAAACAGCTCGTGGTTGCCATCTTAAGTGCTAGAGCGGGCATTTATATCAAGCAAGACCCACCAAAAAAAGGATAAGCACGTGCCGAAACATAAATTGGCACGGATCAGCATCACTGTGCCTGAATTAACTGTCGATGCATTGGATCAGAAAATTGTTGATCAGCACTATGAAAGCCGTTCTCAAGCCATTGTCGACATGATCAATAAACATTTGATTGCGGATCAGGAGCAACGTAACGCCGTGATGGTGGGGACGTTTACCTTGCTCTATGACGCCAGTGTTACGCCACTTAGAGTCCAATTGCTGGACTTACAGCAGCAGTTTTTAGAACAAGTGGTCAGCTCACTACATATTCAGTTAGATGAGCAAAAAATTCTAGAAGTGATGATTTTGCAGGGCTTAACTACAGAGTTAAAAGCATTAAGCCAGCAATTCATTGCTTTGAAAGGTGTGATCAAAGGGCATTTGGAGTTGATGGATGCAGTGATGCCGCCGATTCCACAAAATGAAAAACAGAGCGCGTTGAAATCGTGACCATGTTCACCGCCCTCAATGACTCACTCTATACATAGCAAGTTTAAACATTTACAGCATCGGGAAAATTGCATCATGATTAAAAAAGCGTTCTTATCAGTCTCTATTGTTTCGACTATTTTATTGGCAGGTTGTGATAACACCGCCAAAATTCCTGAAACAAAAAACAGTGCATCTGAGAGCACAGCCACCAAAAACATCACGATTGGCTACAGTGATTGGCCGGGTTTTGTTGCATGGCAAGTGGCAATTGAAAAAGGTTGGCTCAAAGAAGCAGGGTTGAATGTTGAGTTTAAATGGTTTGATTATTCATCATCGCTTTCTGCTTTTGCAGCCAATCAGCTAGATGCAGTACTGGTGACCAATGGAGATAATCTAGTCACAGCCTCTGGGGGCACTCAAGGTGTCATGATTATGGCGACAGACTATTCCGCAGGTAATGACGTGATTATCGCAAAAGATGGAATTAACAGCATTGCCGATTTAAAAGGCAAAAGTATTGCCACTGAAAAAGGCTTAGTTGACCATTTATTGCTAAGTACAGCACTAACAGATGCAAAAATTAAGACCAGTGACATTAAATTGGTCAATTCTATGACCAATGAACTTCCACAAGTTTTTGCAAGTCCAGACATTGCTGCAATTGCGGTCTGGCAACCTGTAGCCAATCAAGCGTTGAAGTCTGTTGCAGGGTCTAAAATTATTTATAGTTCTAAAGATAAGCCAGGTTTAATTTATGACACGCTGACTGTAAATATGAGCCATCTTTCTGCCAATAAAGAAGATTGGAAAAAGATGATCCAAGTGTGGGATAAAACAGTCAAATATATTAATGACCCTGCAACACATGAAGACGCCGTGAAAATTATGTCTAACCGTGTTGGCGTCGATCCGAAACAATATGAACAATTTATTGGCGGGACGCATTTACTCGATTTGACAGCCAATAAAACCGTCTTTAAAAAAGGTTCAGGTTTTGACTCGATTTATGGCTCAAGCTACCATGTAAACAAATTCAACGTTGAAAATGGTATTTATAAAACAGAAATGGATGTTGATGGTGCAATTTATCCAGCTTTGGTTGAAGAGTTAAAGTAAGATTTCGTAGAAACTAAAAGCCCAAGTTAACTTGGGCTTTTTTTGTATGAGTGTGTTTAAAAAGCAAAGAAAGATCTAATTTTAAATAAAGAGTAGATTTTAAGGCATGTATTTATAAATGCGTACTTTTAGAAAACACATGAATAATCACGATGCCGATAATCATAAAACTTAAACCAACAACCGCCGCAAAGTCGAGCTGCTGTTTAAAGTAAATCCAACCGACTGTAGAAATAAGAATAATGCCCGCACCTGACCACAGTGCGTAAGCTAGCCCCATAGGGATCGATTTAAACGTTAGACCTAAGAAAAAGAGTGCAATTGCATAACCGATAATGGTTAAAACGACAGGTAAAGGTGCAGTGAAACCATTGGTTGCTTTTAATGCAGAAGTCGCGAGGACTTCTGCAATCACGGCGATCAATAAATAGAGAAAAGCCATAACTTATTAAAGCTCCCTTACGCAACCACAGTTGCATGATGCATGAGGTGATGTTGTTCTTGTTTCAGCCAATCCTGACTGTCCGCCGTGGTAGATGTTACATTTTGAAAAGCGTATTCAGGTTCATACACATCCACGACAAACACCAACTGATATGCTTCGCCATCGATCAATTTACGCTGTATGAGGGTTTTAGTATCAAAGACTTCAAAACCGTCTAGAATGAGTTGCTGTTGAGTCATTTGGGTGCAGCTTGAATATTGAATGAGTTGATCCTGAGTTGAAACTGATACTTCATAGCTTTCAATTTGATTTAAGTCAGAAGGACTTTGCTCCACATAAGAAAGAACCCCTAACGCGTCTATATTCTGTTGAATATGGGGTAAACGTGACTGTGCATATGCCATATGCTCACCGCAGATGATGAGACCGCCATCGAGTGAAATTTCTTGCTGCGTGGCAACATGTACGGCTTTGACTAAGCGTAGTCCTAAAAATAAACCTATACTGGCTTGTTGACGCCAGTCTTCAACATAGGCATTACTTGGTGAAAACTCCAAAATACAATTGCCAATGCTATGTAGGGTTGCAGGCTCAGGCCACTGGGTATGGTTCTGATAATTGCTACTTAGCACCCATGACAATGATGCAGTTTGTGCATCCCAATGCGTATAACCGACCCATGCTTGACGCTCTACGATAGGTGTATCTGTTACTGATTTGAGACGTAGGTCAATGGTGAAGCTCTTGGACTGAAACCAATACACAATCGTATTTTCATCAGTCAAACCATTGTAAAAGCTAATACTCTTACGCCGAAATGCGCCCATTAAATAGGTTGGTACATTGCCTGAAGCAGCTGTGATAGGTTTTAGTTGACTTAGAGTTTCGAATAAATTCATGGGGTGTACTCCATGTTTGACTCAGTCAGACCAAAAGAATAAAGCGGAACGGCATTCTTTAAGACCAACTCACCACTGGCTACACGTTGTTTTAAATAATGAAAGGTTTGAGCCGTTTGATTAAACAAATGTTCTCCACCTGCCAGTGGCGCATATTTAGGTGGCTCATTTGTATTAATCGGTTGGATGACATAGTCATAGTCACAAGAAAAAAATAAAGGGAAGGAGTAGCGTTCTTGTTGGACTTTTTTGACCCGATGTTTGGTGGCTAAATATTTGCCATTGGACAAGATTTCCATCATGTCACCAATGTTCATCACCAACGTATTTTCAAGCAGAGGAATATCAATCCATTCGCCTTGCTTAGTAAGGACTTGTAAACCGGGGGCTGTGGGGAGTAATAAAGTAAAGCACTCATAGTCGGTATGCGCTCCGATGCCTTCTGCATCTGTCGCTTGAGGGTTATATGGATAGTGAATGAGGCGTAACTGGCTGGGTGCATGTTGAATATGTGCATCAAAAAAGTCTTCTTTTTGCTCTAAAGCCAGCGCAAAACAGCGAAACAGCTGATGACCAATTGCTTTTAAGTGCTGATAGTACTGCGAGACATGACGTTTAAATGCGGGATCATCTGGCCATTGTGTTGGGCCAAGTAAGGGATAATTTAATGCAGACCCTTGATAGTCATAATTCACATCATAAGATTCTTTTAAATCGTAGCTGTTACTCGAAAACTGTTCTTCACCTATAGGCACATAGCCACTATGATTCAGCGATTTGCCAATATAATTTTGCATTTTGAGTGCGTCATCTTGGGCAAAATAGCGCTTCGCGATGTCACATAACTGTGCAAATAATGCAGGTTTAAATTGATCACCTTTGAGGTAGAGAAAACCAACTTCTTTGCAGGCCTGATCAAGCGCTTGAGCAACTTGCATATGGTCATCTAGATTTGGGCTATTTAAAAGGCTGATATCCACCAGTGGAAGGACATATTTATCTTGCATAGTAAAATCCTCGTGTTGGCCGTCCAACAGTGCATAAAACCTAAGGGTCGTCCCTCAGGCTAGATCAATGAATTATTTATGCGTACTAATTTGGGTCATACGTGGAATTTTGGGTAAATCTTCCAGTGCTGGATCGAGTTCTTCTTCTTGTGCATGTACTAGGAAATCGACTCGCTCTCGAAGTAGCTTAAAGGCAGGGCTGGACATCAGTTCAGTGTTTCGTGGACGGGGTAAATCCACTTCAATAATTTCTTTAATTTCCCCAGGATTGGCTTTCAGCGCTACGATACGATCAGCCAGTAAAATAGCCTCATCCATATCATGGGTTACAAAAATGATGGTGATATCAATGTTTTGCCATAGGTCCATTAGGTGTTTTTGCATTTTCTGACGGGTATGCGGGTCAAGCGCACCGAAAGGTTCGTCCATCAGTAAAATTTTCGGTTCATTGACTAAAGCACGGGCAATCGCAACACGTTGCTTCATCCCGCCAGACAGTTGATGCGGATATTGGTTTTCATACTTCTCTAAGCCAATAATATTGATCCATTCTCGTGCAGCCGCTTCGGCTGAGGCATGACTTGCACCTTTCATCAGTGGACCAAACATCACATTTTCTTTAACCGATTTCCAAGGAAATAAGGTATAGCCTTGAAACACCATGCCTCGCTCTGGGCTAGGGCCTGAAATGGGCTGTCCATCTACTAGTAATTCGCCACTGCTATATGGGTCTAGACCCGCAACAACACGACTAAAGGTCGATTTTCCACAACCAGACGGGCCAATCACACAAATAAACTCTCGCTTATGAATTTTCAAATTGAGTTGATTTAAAATCGTGCGTGAGTTTTTACCATGCTGAAAAACTTGACTAAGTTGTTTGGCCTCTAAAATGACAGGACGTTGATAAATGTGATCAAAATACTGACGAGCATTGAATTCTGGCGTTCTTATATCTGTAGTTATCATTATTTTGCTCCCGCTTTCCATTTAAACAGATGTTGTCCGAGTTTCATTAAAATCACATCACAGACCAAGCCAATCACCCCAATAATTAAAATCGCAGCATAGACATTGTCAAAGTTCTGGTAGCGTGCTTGCTGGGTAATAAACCAAGTGATCCCTGTGGTGGTGCCAATCAACTCAGAGACAATCAAGTAGGTCCACGCCCAGCCCAGCAAAACACGTAAATCACGGTAAATATCGGGTAACGCCGCTGGAATGACCACGTGAAACAGACTTTTTACTTTATTCGTCCCTAGGGTATAACCCGCTTCAATCAGCCCGCGGTCCACCATACGCGTAGTATTGGCAATAATCAGAATTTGCTGAAACAGCGTCCCAATCACGATGATGGCAATTTTTGGTGCATCATTAATGCCTAATATTGCAACAGCCAGTGCACCAAAGGCAGGCGCAGGTAAGTAGCGAAAGAACTCAACAAAGGGTTCAGTGAGCTGGGAAATTTTGTTGGAAAAACCACATAAAATCCCCAATGGAATACCAACGAGTGATGCAATAAAGAAAGCACTAAATACAATCTTGATACTGTGCCAAAGACTTTGATGAAACCATGGTGCATCGGCTTGAGTGGGTGGTGTCGTAAATGCCGTCACTAAGGCTGTCGCAACTTGGTGGGGTGCTGGTAAATAAATAGGATTGACCAAATTACCTTGCGGCGGTTCAGTGCCTGTATTGACGGCATTTTGCGCTTCTGCATAGAACACACTTTTGTCTACACGGCTACCGATTTGTAAAAAAGAGACACTGCCAGAGTTGGTGATTTGTACTTGAGGATGCCAAATAAATGGTAAATAACTCACAGCACACCAAATGAGGATTGGTATTAGAAATGATCCAAAGCCCAGCAATATTTTGCTTTGAGGACTGAGTTCTCGTGCGACATAACCCATAGTTGCTTAGCCCCGATATTACTTTTTTTATAAAACGTAATACTGTTAAGCAAAATGAATGCCAAATTTGTAGTGCTATTGAGTGTTCACCTATGTGCTAATTGTTTAAATAAAAACAGCCTTTGACCTAAATATGTTTTAAAATGCGCTATCGATAGATTGACGCTCAAAAGGGGCAGCATCGCATGGCACAAAAGTCACAACAATCTGCATTGAATGAATTAATTGCGGAACAAAAACTACTGTGTGAAGAATTTGACTCGGCTTATGTTGAAGTAAAAGGTGATGATGTCGTTGCTGTTGCTGTGCATACTTTGAATCAAGAACCCATTGTCGGTTTACGTAAAAAGCCAGAAACTGAAGAGAATGTCGCTTGGTTTATTTATGGTGGTGAATTGGGTGAAGGACAAGACTTTTTTACAACCATGACTGTACGTGAGTTACAAGATATCTTGCCTGACGTACTTCCATACTTGGCTTTAAGTGAAGGTTATCGTTTTATGATTGATGGCGATGACTATGAAGACGTATGGAAAGAAGGCGATGAGTCTTAATACATGAAAAAACAAACATGGACGTTGCTTAGCCTTTCATTATTTTTATCATCGTTTCTATCAACCCTGAGTTATGCAGAAATAACGAAGCTGACTCAGGCACAGTATGATCAGAAGATGGCTGAATATACAGCAACTGTGAATTCAACCAAAACCGTTTTAGATGCAAAAGATAATCCAGCGACAGCAACAGAAATGAAAACCGCATTTTGTCAGCGTATGGATGCATATCATCAAATTGCTGCGCTATCTAAAGCCAATATTGAGTTAAGTACCGCTTCAGTGATGCTGATGGTGGCCAACCGTTATCTTGAGCAGCAAGAAAAAAGCCTGACCGATGCAGGGATGAATGAAAGTGCCTTCTGTCCAACGGCTAAAGCTTTACAAGTTGAAGATACGAAACGATTAAAAAGTAAAGTAACCGAATAAGACAGCATGAAATTAGTGTGGATATTAAGATCTAATTTATTGTTTCAGGATGCTGTATAAATAGACAATGTCCTCGATTGTGTTAAGATAAATAAAAATCAACCATCGTTTGAGTAGGAGTTGGTGTATGGCAGCTTATACCGACATTAAAGTAGGCAAATATGAGGATGATATGATTCCTAAACTTGCCATTCATGCTTTTCATGATGCTTTTCAAAAAGCAACCACTCGTTCGTCTGTAGTTTATGCAAAAGCTGAACAATTGGTTGAACGCGATATTCATGGCAATGAAACTGTTTTACAAGACTTAAGTCATGCTTATGTCGATGTAGGCGTTTTACCGAAACTGACACGTAAAAAGAAACACGCAACCGTATAGATTGATATGCCACCTCGACAACCTAGAATAAGAATGTTTGCAGGGCCGAATGGTTCTGGTAAAAGCACTGTTAAAGATTACCTCTTGCCCCAACATATTGGGGCATATTTAAATGCAGATGAACTGGAACAAAACTTAAGACAGAGTCAACGCATTGATTTATTGCATTATCATCCTTCCTTAAAAGCTTTAGAGTTGGTCACTTTTCTAAAAAGTAAGAAGCGTCCTCAAGCGGGACAGTTCGTGGCCTTACTTGCGCATGAACCAATTGTGCTAGATGAATGGAAGATCGAGTTTAAAACCGAAGAAATTGATTCTTATCTCTGTGCACGCATTATTGACTATATCCGGCTTGAGTTTCTGCGCTTAAAAGTCAGTTTTACTTTTGAGACGGTCATGTCACATATCTCTAAAGTTGAGTTTCTCCGAGAAGCGAAACGTCAGGGTTATAAAACCTATCTATATTATGTCTCAACAGTAGATCCACAAATCAATATTGCCCGAGTCAAGTATCGCGTCAGTGTGGGTGGTCATCCTGTTCCTGAGCAGAAAATTATTGAACGTTACTACCGTAGTATGGATCTGCTCATGCAAGCCATAGAGTGCTGTGATCGAGCCTACTTGTTTGATAACTCTTCTGACGGTATACAAGCGTCTTTTCTTGCAGAAATAGAAGCAGCTGAAACCTTAAAAATGAATGCCGCCGTGTCTAAGCTCCCAATATGGTTTGCAGAACGGGTATTATCAGAATTTCAATAAACTGCTCAGAAAAAGAGCAGATTATTTTATCCTTTTTCATGTGTCTGCCCGCATAAAAAAATATTCAAAAGTCGTAAATGTGTTTCATAAACTGAGAATAATACTCATGATGTAGAGATGTGCCCTAATTCTATTCAGTTTCTTTAAATGAAAACTATCATGAAATAAAGCGAGAGAAGTTAAGTATTTCTAATCTAAAAAAGGGCTGAATACAAAATCCCTCGGGGATATATTCAAGCTTTTTACGTTATTGTGAAGAATAACTATGTAAAAAAATGCTTTAAGGTGTTATCTAAAAGACTAAAAGCTTCGAGAACGGACGGGTAGTGCCATTCAAATATCTAAAGCTAGATGAAAGACCCCGTAGACAGTGACCATAGACATGCATAGCATCCATAGATACAAAGGACGCTTGATTATTTTTTAATTAAATATATTATTAAAACATATATTGTTTTAAGGCGCTTACCAATGCATGATTTTGCGTGGTCTTTTATAGGTGGAATATTACTCGGCATCTCCGCCGTTGGATATTTATATACCAATGGACGAATTGCAGGAATCAGTGGTCTGGTCTCTCAAGTTTTAAACTTAAAAGGGATCATAAATACGCCTGCACTGTGGTTTTTATTGGGCCTGTTCATTGTTCCGTTTATATATGCCGCTTTTGTTCAGCCAGAAATCTATATTGAAGCTACACCTTTCATGTTAATTATTGCGGGCGTATTGGTAGGTTTTGGAACTCGCTTAGGCTCTGGTTGTACCAGCGGGCATGGTATTTGTGGTATCAGTCGTTTATCCAAACGTTCAATCATCGCTACAATGAGTTTTATGTTCGCAGGCTTTATTACTGTGTATGTTGTCCGTCATATGTTTGGAGCAATCTAAAATGAAAAATGTTTGGGCATTCATTTGGGGTGGATTATTTTCAATTGGTCTCATGCTTTCAGGAATGTCGAATCCTGCGAAAGTGATTGGCTTTTTAGATATTTTTGGGCACTGGGATGCCAGTCTAGCTTTTGTGATGATGGGGGCGATTGCGATTGCATTTATTCCTTTTCAAAAAGCTGTACGTCAGCCACATCCACAAACCTTTTATGGTGAAGCCATACAACTTCCTAAAAATACGAAAATCGACAGAAAACTGATCTTCGGAAGTCTGCTATTTGGTATAGGCTGGGGAATTGCGGGAATTTGTCCTGCGCCGAGCTTTACTTTGATTGGACTGGGTTATTATCAAGCGATCTATTTTATAATTGCGATGTTCGTTGGTGTACTGCTACATCGTAAAGTAATGGAGAAAATGCCATGATGCAAATTGCTCAAGTAAAAGCATTTTTTGATACAGCGAGCAACACGTTTAGTTATGTGGTGAGTGATCCCGACACTCAGTGTTGCGCCGTGATTGATAGTGTATTGGACTATGATGCAGCATCGGCAACGACCAAAACAGAGCAGGCCGATTTAATCATTGCTTATATTCAGGAAAATAGCCTAAGCGTAGACTGGATTTTAGAAACACATGTGCATGCAGATCATTTAAGTGCTGCACAGTATTTAAAGCAAAAACTAGGTGGAAAAATTGCGATTAGTCATAAGATTGAGATCGTACAACAAACTTTTGGTGAGATTTATCACTTAGATATTAAGAGTTTAAATGCCAAGCAGTCATTTGATTATCTTTTTGCAGATCATGAGATATTTTTGATAGGCAACATAAAAGCATATAATATTCCGACACCAGGGCATACACCTGCGTGTCTCAGTTATGTCATTGGTGATGCTGTTTTTGTCGGGGACACGTTGTTTATGCCTGACTATGGGACGGCACGTTGTGATTTTCCAAAGGGGAGTGCGGCGGCTTTATTTGATTCAGTGAAGACTTTGTACACATTGCCAGATCAAACGCGGATGTTCTTATGCCATGACTACTTACCCGAAAGTCGTGATCAATACCAATATGAGACATCGGTTTATTCGCAAAAGCATAAAAACATTCATATCAATACTACAACGGGAAAAGTTGATTTTGTCGAGATGCGAAACCGCCGTGATGCAACGTTAAGCATGCCAAAATTGATATTACCAGCAATTCAAATCAATATGTTTGCAGGCAAGTTCCCTCAACCAGAAGACAATGGTATTCCTTACTTAAAAATTCCGCTGAATTATTTTTAAAATACAAAATTAGTAAGACTTAAGGCATTCGGCATCTTTTCATTTGCTTAGAATCTGATTCAAGAATCTAATCTGATATTAAACAGACATGTACATCATGCTTTTAAATTTAGCCTAAGCTAAAATCTCCCACTCAAAATAGCCTAAGCAAAATTGAGCTTAATATAAAAAGTCATTTGATTTATTTCCATTAAAAATTCAATATCTATAGTAATCAAATAAAGTAAGTTTCATATGATCCTAAATCATCAATTTCATCAAAATGAGCAGCCGCGTGCAAAAACATTGGTCTTTGTTCATGGTTTATTTGGCAGTTTAAGTAATTTAGGAATGTTGGCTCGGGAGTTTTATTCAAGCCACCATGTATTACAGGTAGATGTACGTAATCATGGCTTATCGTCACATTCCAATGTGATGAATTATGAGGTCATGGCAGCTGATCTAATTGAAACTTTAGATGAACTCAACATCGAACACTTTTCTTTGATCGGGCATTCGATGGGTGGAAAGCTGGTGATGAAAGTGACCGAACTCGCAGGAGATCGACTAGATCAACTGGTGGTGTTGGATATTACGCCTATTGCTTATAAAGAAAATCATCATGAGCAAATTTTTAAAGCGCTCATTGCAGTACAAAAAGCAGATATTGAAACACGTCAACAAGCCATAGAAATCATGCGTGAATATCTCAAAGAAGAAATGGTGATTCAGTTTCTCTTGAAATCTTTTAGCAAAGGGAAGTGGTTGTTTAATGTAGATGCACTGTATCAGAACTATGCCCAAATTCTGTCATGGGAAAATATAGAAACATGGCATAAGTCTGCATTGTTTATACGTGGTGGAAACTCACCTTATGTAGCAAAGCCAGAATATATAGAAGCTATCCAATCGCAGTTTTCTCAAGCCCAGATTCAGACGGTGGCAGATGCTGGACACTGGTTACATGCAGAGAAAACTGCGCAAGTTTTGCAAATCATCACTCAATATTTGAGTCAGCCTTCAACCTGATTAACTCAAATTCGCAGCTGAAAGTTGTCCTTCAGAGGTCAGCTTTTCAGCCATTTCCGCAGTTTTCTTTAAATTCGGCATTCGAAATTCGGTATGGCCATAGTCTTGGATCGACTTCCAACGTCCGCCCCAAGTTAAACCTACAGATTCTGCAACTTCACCATAGAGCTGATAGCCACGCATTGCCCATGGGTCTCGTTCAGAAATAACGACTTTTCCATCCCGCTTAAATGCGACATCCGCCGCCAATCCAAATTGGTGGTAACTCTGATAACCACGCGCCAAAGTCGTATTTTTATTGCTGGCTAAAGAATTCTGACGCTGCGGGCTACGATAGCCTTCCAGTAAAACCAGTTCATATCCATGCTGCTCACGCATTATTTTAAATACCATCAGTAGACGTTGTTTATAGCGTGGGTTCATTTTGTGCCACTTACGGTCAGCCGTTGCTAAATTGTCATGTGAATGAGTTGAATGTACATCCTGAATACTTGGATCGTAACTCAAAGCACTGGCTTGAATAGAATTATTATTAAGATCCGCTTGCTCAAGCATACTTGCTTCAACTATGGCCGCAGCAACTAAGGATTCTTCGATCTCTGGTGGCGGAGACAAAATTTGTCCATCAAGTAGGGCATAAATTTGTGGATCCGATTGTCTTAAATAATCCGCTTCGATTTTAGTGGGTGTGACGGGGCTGGTAAAAGCAAACATTAAGATGCTGGCAAATAGAAGTAGGCCCGCAACCAATATCCACCACTGTTGAATATGCCAATGTGATTGCAATTGCTCAGGCGCAGCAGCATGATTTATATGCTGTGCAAAATGACGAGCGGATTGAAATCTTTGTTTTCCTTGAGGAATTAACCCGACAAAAAAGCCAGCTAATTTTGCTCTAAGTTCATAGGACAGTGCTAAACCGAGCCCTAGTGCCAGGATTAGAAAAATCGAAAAAATAGCATAAATCATAGTCTGATAGTAGCTGGCATTGGGGCTTCGACGGCACGAGTTGTAATCTTGGTTTGTACACTGCCTGTGGGAGATTCTTCGGATTTTTCCACAGGCTGTTCTGATTTAGTCACTTTGCCGTGATTTTTATCTTTCGGTGTAGCCGAACTTTGCGTTGACGAGTTTTGTTTCTTATTTTCTTTTGGTAAGGGCTGCGGACTAGCACTCTTCATCGATGGTGCAGTAACTGTTTCAGCTGGACGAAGAAAAGCTCTGCTTAATTCATCTTCTTTGGGTTGAGGAAAATCAGCAGGCGGCTCAGTTACATTTGAAGGTTGAACACTTTTAGAAGGGATGACTTTAGTCGCTTCAAAAATAGCTTCGGGTTCCCGCGTCGGGGCTTCATTATCGACTGAGGGTTCAGTGACATCGACGCTAGAATTTTGGCTAACGTGTATTGAATCATTTTTTTGTTGTGTAAAAAAGTAAGTAAAACCAAGAGTGGCCATCAATAAGACACCACCCAAAAAACCACCAAATGCATAGAGCATAGGTGAAATATTTTTCTTTTTTGTAGACGTCAAAATTTTGACTGAAGTCCGTTTTTCATGAGCCATGGAGTTAGTTCTTAGGGTAAATGAATAGTAATATGTGCCTGTTCTGTTGGCGTAGAAATGACATTTTCATATGTGGCCAAAGAATTCGTACTTTGCTTTGATAACATATAGCGCAAGCCTGCAAAGGATAAGAGCGCGAATAGGATTAGAAAAAGTAAAATCCAGTAAAAAGGAAGCTCACGGTGAATCATGTGTTTAATTTGATCGGGGAGCGATGCAAAAGGAGAAAAGGCAGCCTTTTTTCCTTTCAAATAGTCAATTTCATCGCCCACACGTGCGACCAAATGGTTTAAATTTTCTATAGATTCAATGCGATATCTACCATGAAAACCCAGGAGCATGCAGTAATGATAAACTTCAAGTGCGGCTAATCGACTATTTCCTTTACGGCGTAACTCTTCTAAAATTTCAAAAAAACGATAACCCGCAAGTTGCGAGCCAAATAAACTAAGCTGTAAGGGACTGATTAACCAACTATTTTGTAGCTCGAAAAATTGTGCATCTTGCTGAGTCACAATGGTTTCATCTAATAATGCACAGTAAGCATATTTAGCATCTTGAATGTCATCTGATGAAAATTGTAATTTTCGAGCTTGGTTTTCAAAACGGTTGAGTAGGACAAGAATTTTTTCACGAAATTCAGTCGAACTACTCGGTATATATTTGTTTTTTAATAAAAATACAATATAAAAACCATCATGGAGTAAGTCAACCAAGTTGGTTGTACTGGTGACTTTGGCGGTCATGGGCTGAGTAATTGAACCAGTTCCAATTTGTCCATCATCAAAAAGTGAAGGGGCATTATTCATGATTCATTTCCTTAGCCATTCATCACAGCAATCAATTCAACAGCAATATCTTGGAAACCCGCTGGAATATAAATACAAATCGACTCGGCATCCAACATGCGTTGGTATAAGTCATTATTCGGTTCAATTTCAAAGTAACTCACACCAGATCGCACTGGAATAGCAGTTGGAACCTGCATTAAATGATGCAAAGGAACTGCAGGGAGTGCAGCGATGACACGTTGTTCCACATCTACGGTATTGCCCACTTTAAAGCGCAATGGAACCAATTGAATCAGTTCGTGGCTTTGCATCATGCTGCTTGAAACAGCCAAGTAAAGTCTTGAATCTCGGGTGATTTTATCTGACTCTAAACTGCCTAACCAATAGGATGGTCGTGTTTCTTTGAGTTGGATACTGATGTAGCGGTTTGAAATAATCGTATCTAATAACTCACGTAGAATGAAATCGAGCTGACTAAAACTTTCTTGTAAATTATGATGTTGGTAGCGAGGTAAATGATCAACCTCATGAGCCGTTGAAAAAGTCAGCAATGAGCCAGTCAAACGTAATAATTCAAAGAATAGCCGCTCTGGATGGATATGCGGGTATTGCAATAAATGATTCAACGTCGCGTGTGCTGTGTTGAGTGCATTAACCAGCCAAAATGACACAATGTCGCCAGAGCGAAATTCAATCAGTTTTTGCTCGTTTTCTCGATTATTACTTTGAATGGTTTTAATTTTCGCTTTGATAACATTTAAACTGCGTTTCAAACTCGAGATAAGATTTTCAGAAGATTCAATATGCAAGATAGGCGGAATAAAATGACGATCAAATTCAAATTGACCTGAGCTTTGACGTTTAATTTTTGCTAAAGCTAAATACAAAAAACCATCCAGCTCTTGATTCGGTTCTACGTTCGCCTCTAACAAGCGAAACTCTGCACGGCGGCGCAATAAGGTGATATCTGCTGCAATTGCATCTGTAAATAAATCGTGGGTTGAGGTCAGATAAGAGTGGTAGCGACCGAACTGCGCACTATTTTCAGCGCTCACATTTTTCTTATTGGCTTGTACAATCGGCAAAGCCAAATAAACCAAGATTTCGCCACGTAAATTCAGTTCATCTAATAACACTGGCTCTGGCAGTAAATCACGTGTCGGCGCTTGATAGATTTCACCATCTTGCCAAATCATACTAATACTTTCGAGTGCCAAGATATGTGTGTGTAACTGTGCCTCATCAAATTGAATATTTTGAATGCCATAGGCAAATGGAATCGTGGAACGAATGGTATGATTCAGACGTTGTTCATGATACGCATCTTGTAATTGAAAATGTTGAGGGCGTAAAAATAGACCTTCACCCCAAAGTATTTTTTCTGCTTTAAACATTTAGATTACCAATCGTTTGATTCATTTGCTTGTTGTACGCCCAGTAGTTCTTGGACGTTATGCAGTGGATTTTCGTTTTTAATGACTTGATTTAACCATTCATGTAGTGGCATCTGACTCCACTTGATGGTTTTTTGTAACATATAACTTACTGGACTATGCGGTTCATTAGCTTGGAAATAGTCAGAAATTTCTTGTAATACCCGCATGGCTTGTTCACGGTTTGCTAAGTGATTTTGCGGTTGAACCTGAAAGCCTTTGGATGGATGGACGATGTTCATGTCAATCTCTTGTTCTTTGTGCTGAGTAAATGAAAGTGTCTGTGTTGTTATCGTTGTGGCAGCAGAAGACTCAGACGTATGTGTCGCCATTACAGGTTGGGTAAAAACATCGGTTTTATAGAGCTTTTTTAAACTGGTGTGGATGTTTTCAAGCTGAGTATCAATAGCAGCAAAGCTTGGTGCATCTAAGCCCATTAAGGTATCTAACACACTTTTCAAAATTGACCATTCAGCCAGAATCGCCGAAAAATGTTGATAGTTCTGATATTGAAATGATTTTGATGTGTTGAACAAGCTCAGCTCAAACTGTTCCAAAATTTGAGAGCTATTGGCATCCTCCGTATAACTTTCTACTTGTTTCAACAAATGATTTTTTTGTCTCAGTAAGGCTTCATAATCGCTGAGTGAAAATGCAGGAACATTCACGATAGCGACTTGTTTAATCAGTGGAATCAAATGATTAATGGAACCTTGCAACAAACCTAGACGTTGATCTAAATCTTCTTCTTCAATTTCAGGATGAAGTTGTGTCCAATACTCATTTAGCGTTCGATGCATAAGCTCTAAGGCTTTTGCGGTGCCTTCGAATCCGTATAAATTTGACCACGCTTCAAGTAACCAGCCCATTAAGCGTAAATCTTTTGATTTTCCCGTGAGCAGCTCGATAGATTTTTGTTCAACGAAATGCCAGTCTGCTTGCTTAGGTTCAGCGACCCAGTCGCCTTGATCGAGTAGTGGATCATCCTGAGTTTTTGCAATTTTGATAGCGTGGAATTCATTGGAAAAAGACAAGTCTTGTCCACATGGTTGATCGCTTGAGATAGGAGACAATAAAGACTCGATTTCTAAGCTCATAATTTTACACTCTATATTCTATTAAACTTGATTCGCTTTATTTTTAGCAGGATGTCGTTTCTTTTTAGCCGTGGTCTTTTCGACAGGGTCTAAAACATACGTAATTTCATCATCTTTGACATCAATCTGAATGACTTTAGGCAAATTGTCTACTGCCAAAGCCATCAATATTTCTGTGGCTAAAGCAGGCAATATACTGGCATTCAAAATGTGATCAACATTTCGTGCACCGCTATCGACTTCCGTGCAGCGACTTAATAACAGTTCTACCAATTCCTCTGAATATTGAACTTTGGTTTGGTACTGCTTCTCAAGGCGAGAGGTTATTTTCTTGATTTTATGATGGATAATTTGAATCAGTAAATCATCATGCAGTGGGAAATAGGGAACGATACGCATGCGCCCTAAAAAAGCAGGTTTAAATTGTTTATATAAACTTGGTTTTAACTGCTCTGCTAAGCTTTCCGCGGTTGGCCATGTATCAATCGGTTGATTCAAACACGCCTGCATAATGGTATTCGAACCTACATTCGAGGTCAAAATAATGGTGGTATTCTTAAAGTCGATGACTCGACCTTCGCCATCTTCAAGCGTACCTTTGTCAAAAACTTGATAAAAGAGTTCTTGAACATCGTTGTGTGCTTTTTCAATTTCATCCAATAAAACCACACTATAAGGATTGCGGCGAACGGCTTCAGTCAGCACACCACCTTGACCATATCCCACATATCCAGGTGGAGCACCTTTTAAAGAAGAAACGGTATGTGCTTCTTGATATTCAGACATATTAATAGTGATTAGGTGGGATTCTCCACCATAAAGCTCATTCGCCAGCGCAAGCGCGGTTTCGGTTTTACCGACACCACTTGGACCCACCAACATGAACACGCCTTGCGGTTTATTGGGATCATCCAATTTTGCTTTAGATGTTTTAATTCCCTGAACCAGTTGATGTAGGGCAGAGTCTTGTCCCATAACACGCTCAGCCAGTTTGCTTTCTAGGCTGAGAATTTGTTTTATTTCATCGTTCACCATATTACCCACAGGAATACCGGTCCAGTCTGAAATAATTTCATTAATGATTTGTGCATTAACACGCTCAAACACTAAGGGATTCTGGCCTTGTACATTGCTTAATTCTTCACGAAGCGCAGCAATCTCTTTTTGATCGTTGTGAACCGTTGTATCTTGTTGGCGTTGTTTTATCTGTTCAACAAGCGCTCTTTCTTTTTGCCATTGCGCTTGAGTGTGTTCAATTTCACACTCAAGCTGCACTAGTTTTTGCTTTAGATCATGTAGGCGCTCATGATGAATCGGCAAATTTTTATGTTCATTTTCTAAAATCTCATATTCAAGTTTGAGATTATGTTGTTGAGCAAGCATCTGATCTAACTTCACAGGTTGTGCGTTTTGAGTGAGTGCTACACGCGCTGCGGCTGTATCGAGTACGCTAATCGCTTTGTCTGGGAGTTGGCGGCCACTAATATAACGATGCGAAGAATGTACGGCTGTGATGATAGCTTCATCATCAATATTTAAATTAAAATGATTGGCCATGACTGGTAACATGGCACGTAACATATCGATGGCGACATCTTCGGTTGGTTCTTCAACTTTAACGACTTGAAAGCGTCGACTGAGCGCTGCATCTTTTTCAAAATATTGTTTATATTCAGCCCATGTGGTTGCTGCAATGGTACGTAACTCACCACGAGCCAGTGCGGGTTTTAATAGATTGGCAGCATCATTTTGGCCTGCTTGACCTCCCGCACCAATCAAAGTATGTGCTTCATCAATAAATAAAATTATAGGATGAGTGGCAGACTGAACCTCTTGAATCACTTGTTTCAAGCGATTTTCAAATTCACCTTTTACACTGGCACCTGCTTGCAATAGTCCCATATCAAGCGTATGCAGTTGAACATTTTTTAAAGCATCAGGCACTTGGTTGTTCACAATTTTTAATGCCAAACCTTCAACGACAGCCGTTTTTCCTACACCCGGTTCACCAGTTAAAATGGGGTTATTTTGGCGTCGACGCATTAGGATATCGAGCATTAAACGTATTTCAAACTCACGACCAATAACGGGGTCGATAAGGCCACTTTGTGCCTTTTGGGTCAGGTTAATTGTATATTGATCAAGTGCTGGCGTTTTGTTTTTAGCCAAATGCTGTGCAGGCTCAGTGCTTTCGCTTGGTGCTGTTTCCTGTAAAACATCTTGTTCGATACTGTTTGAGCATAGGTCTAAAAATTTATGCTTCATTGTATCGATCGGGAACAGTTCAAATTGGCCCGAAGCGCGTAATGCCATTTGATGCAAATCTGGTGCTGTTAAAAGTGCTACCAAAATATGACCTGTTCGAATGACAGGATTTTGTTCGGCTGAAGCAAGTAACCACGCTTGCTCCAATAAACGAATAATGGATTGAGCAAATATCGGGGTGCGAGTATTTCCTTTAGGCAACTGGGAAAGACTGAGTTGTAAATCCTTAACTAAAAAATCATGGGAAATTTTATATTTTTCAACCAATAAGTGGAGATCATTTGGCTCTTGTTGTTCTAATAATTCAAGAAAAAAATGCTCAATTTCGATTTCATAATTTTGTTGATTAATACAACTATTTGCAGACTTCTCTAGAGCAACACGCGCATGATTAGATAGCTTCTTAATTAATATTTTAAGGTTATTCATATGTAACTCAGTCATGCTTTATAGCAAAGTTTTTACAAGACAAATATGCCAATGGCTATCTGTGTTTTTAGTGTAAATATAAAATTATTTATAAATTAGCATTTTACAAGCCATTATAAATGCTATTTGGCGGGTATTTTATATATATGCCATCATAATACACAAATGAAATTTAGATAAAAAAGAAGATATATTACAAAAAGCAAACACAGTTACTTTTGAGTAACATTTTTTACCTTGACTTTAGGTGCCATATTTTTGTTAAATCCAAGCGCATTATATAAGCAGAAAGTATTTACCTAGGGTGTGTATATTTTAAATCGAAGTTACTGATAATAATTTTAATTTTTATTCATAAAGGTTTGAGGCAAGTTTTGAAAAAATATTATTTAATTTTACCTACATTCGTTTTATTAACGGCGACACCATTTGCTTTTGCAGCGGTAGAAGAGGGTATTAGTTTAAAAAATAAGTGTATTAAAAATTACCCATTGGTAAATGGTGAAACTGATCATGATTTACTAAATTTATATGCACAGATTTGCGATAGTAAAAATAAAAAAAATGATGAGCTAAAAAATAAATTATTGGTTCAAGCTGCTAGTCGATATCAAGAACTTGGGAAAAGTTATAAAGCACTTCAACTGGTTGAAGAGTTAAATGCGCGAAATATTAATCATACATCATTAACAGATACTCGGTTTTTAGCTGGCGTTTCGATTGCAAATACGGCGTTAAACCATATGCGTCAAGAAGAAATGCGCTATTTATCTACAGATTTAACCTATCCGCCTGCCAAAGAGCTGTCTAATCTCGTTCGTAATTCTTTGCCTGCGCCAGATACGAGTGATGCAAAGGCTGTGGTGATCAAAGCACCAAAGAAAACCACGCGTAAGACTGCGAGTTCAACCAAACAAACCACAAAGAAAACAACGGCTCAGGTGGCAAAACCCAAAAAAGTTGAGAAAGTACAATCAACAGAAGTGGCGAGCAAACCGAATACAAATCCCTTCAATTCACTTTAAAAACTTTCATTTTTGAAATAATAAAAAACAGGATTTTCATATGGCTAAACGTGAAAGCGTCCAAAAAAAGTTACAGCGTATTCGACCACCTCGGGTACAACTGACTTATGATGTTGAAGTTGGTGATGCTAAAGAAATTAAGGAATTACCATTTGTTGTTGGTGTTTTAGGTGATTTCTCAGCGGCATCTGAAATAGAAAAAACCAAGCTCAAAGACAAAAAATTTATTAATGTTGATTTGGAAAACATTGATGAAGTCATGGAGTCTTTAGCACCACGTGCAGCCTATCAAGTTGAAAATACATTGACTGAAGAAGGTGGACGTATGTCTGTTGATTTGACGTTTAAGTCGATGGAAGATTTTCGTCCTGAAAATGTGGTTCAGCAAGTGGATCCATTGAGAAAATTAGTGGAAGCTCGTGAACGTTTAACTGATTTGCGTAACAAAATTTCGAATAATGAGCGCTTAGAAGATCTACTTGATCAAGTTCTGCAAAATACAGATCAAGTACGCAAAATGAGTGTGGAGGCTGAAAATGAATAATGCCCAATCCGCTGCAGTTGCTCAAGATACTACTGAAGAATTTACGCTTTTAGATTCAATCGTTGAACGTAGTCGAATTGCTCGAAATGAAGAAGAGCATGATCGAGCGAAAAGTTTAATTGGCGAACTTGCTAAAGAAGTGATGGCGGGGACGATTACTGTTTCAGAAAATATGACATTATCGATTGATAAGCGTATTGCTGAAATTGATGCGCTCATTTCGACGCAGCTCAGTAAAATTATCCATGATGAACAATTTCAAAAAATTGAATCGACATGGCGCGGTTTATATTACTTTTGCCAAGAAACGCCATCTAATCCATTGATTAAGATTCGTATGTTGAATACAACGAAGAAAGAATTAATCAAGGATTTTCAAGGCGCAACGGACTTTGATCAAAGTACATTGTTTAAAAAGATCTATGAAGAAGAATATGGGTCATTTGGTGGTGCGCCATATGCCACATTAATTGGCGATTTTGAGTTTGATCGTACACCTTCAGACATGTATTTGCTGGAACAAATTTCACATGTTGCTGCAGCTGCACATGCACCTTTTATTTCTGCAGCAGATGCCAACATCCTCGGATTGGAATCCTTTACGGATATTGACCGTCCGCGTGAAGTATCCAAAATTTTTGAAACCGCTGAATATGTCCAGTGGCGTTCTTTCCGAGAAAGTGATGATGCGCGCTATGTTGCATTAACAATGCCACGTGTATTGGGGCGTCTGCCTTATCACCCTAAGGAAGGTACAGCGACTGAAGGCTTTAACTTTGTGGAAGAAGTCTCTGGGCAAAATCATGATGAATATTTGTGGATGAATGCAGCCTATGCTTTTGGTACGCGTTTGACCAATGCTTTTGATATGCATGGTTGGTGTGCTGCCATTCGTGGTGTTGAAGGTGGTGGTTTGGTAGAGGGATTACCTGTTCATACCTTTAAAACCAGTGATGGTGAAGTGGTCTTTAAATGTCCAACTGAAATTGCCATCACCGACCGTCGTGAAAAAGAACTCAGTGATCTTGGCTTTATTCCTTTAGTACATTGTAAAAACACGGATTATGCAGCATTTTTTGGTGCGCAATCGACGCAGAAACCTAAAAAGTATAATAGCGATTCTGCCAATGCGAACTCTGCTTTATCTAGCCAAATTCAGTACATTATGGCCGTTTCACGTATTGCACATTATTTAAAAGCCATGATGCGCGATAAAGTCGGAAGTTTTGCTTCGGCTGGAAACATTGAAACATTTTTAAATGAGTGGTTGGCTCAATATATTTTGCTTGATGACGGGGCTTCACAAGAGGCGAAAGCGCAATATCCGCTGCGTGAAGCATCTGTCAAAGTTGTAGAGAACCCAGCACAACCGGGGCACTACAAATCTGTGGTTTTCTTAAGACCACATTTCCAGTTGGATGAGTTGTCAGTATCACTGCGACTTGTTACTGAGTTACCTCAGTCCTCAAACTAATTTGAGTGCCAACACATAATAACTTTAGAATAGGAAAAGATTACAAATGAAAGACATATACGTACAGTTCAGAGGTAAATATAAGGTCGATGGCGAGTCACGTGATACAGAGCACCAAGGCTGGTTAGAGGTGAACTCTTGGTCACACAATATTCGTCAGCCAAAGTCTGCAACATCATCAAGTGTTGGTGGTCATACAGCGGAACGTGTTGAACATTCTGATATGCTGTTTGTTAAAGATTTGGATGCAACCAGTCCAAAACTTTGGGAAGCATGTTCAGCGGGTTATACCTTTGATGAAGTACAAATTGATTTTTATCGTGCAAATGGCGATAAGCGCATCAAGTATCTACAAATTAAATTGAAGCATGTTTTGGTTTCAAGTGTTACGCCAACAGTAAGTGAGGAAGGTGTTCCGCTTGAAGGGTTTGGTTTGAAATATGCTGCTGTGGAATGGACGTATAACCAGCAAGATATTAATGGCACACAAAAAGGTGCTGTGACCAAGAAATGGTCTCTATCAAACAATACTGCATCATACGCTGCATAAAAATAACTGAAAAAATAAAGGCTAACCAACGTTGGCCTTTATTTATGCGAGATGATTTTAATCAACATGAATCTAGATCAGCTTTATCCCTATGGGTTTAGAAAAACGCTATTTGACCGATTACTACCGACCACTGAACAGGACCGATTGGGGATGTCTCTTCAGGAGCTACGTGAATCCGTCGCGACCGACTTAGAAGATTTGTTGAACAGTCGTATGGCGAATTTTAATGATTCAATTGATGCTTTTCCGTTGGTGAAAAAGTCCATTGTTCAATTTGGAATCATTGATTTTGTTGGATTATCGACTGCAAATCCGACCGATCGCGATAAAATTTGCCAGTCGATTGCAGCGTCTATTACTGCACATGAGCCGAGACTGAAACAAATCAAAGTCGAAATGTTGCTTGATGGACAGAATATGGGGGCGTTGTGTTTGAGTATTCAAGCCTATTTAAATATTCATCCTTTATATGAACCCGTGATTTTTGATGCTTTGCTCAAACCGACAACACAACAATATGTTATTTCTGCAAGAGCTTAATGGGGCTGATTTGTGATTGAAGAATTATTACCGTACTACGAAAAACAATTACAAGAATTTGGGCAGCAGTCCCGTGAGTTTTCGCAAAAATATCCAAAAATCGCTCAGCGTTTATCCTTAAACCAAGAGCAAGTAGATGATCCACATATAGAACGCTTAATTCAGTCCTTTTCTTTAATTGCAGCAAGAATCGATAAGAAACTGGCGGACAGTTACGACATCTTTACTCGGTCTTTGTTTGAGGTGATGTTCCCTCAATACCTCAAACCATTTCCTGCATGTACTGTGGTCAGTTTTGAAGACCTAAATAAGTGTAAACAATTAACTGAAGCTCATCTTATTCCTAAAAATACTGCAATAAAATCAAGAAGTTTTAAAGGTGTACAGTGTGAATTTAGCACCACACAAGAACTAAAGTTATTACCCATTGAACTTAGTCATCTCAATTTTAAAACCAATCCTAGTGCGCATATGCATTTAAATCAAAATGCAACGCTTAGCTTAGGATTTAATATTTTTAATCAGGCACATCGAATTTTAGAAAAAGAAAATTTGCCTATTTATTTGGATGCGATATCCAATTTTCCACTACAAGTTTTGGATGCTGTGTTCCAGTCGAGTACAGGATTTTCATTAAAGGTTGGTCATCGCGTCATCGACATCACAAATCCGTTTAGTATCATGGGTTTTGCTGAAACTGAAAGTCTGTTGCCCTTGGATCAACATACACATCATGCATACCGGCTGTTGATGGAATATTTCTGTTTTTCTGAAAAATTTAATTTCCTCAATATGAACTTAGGTTTGTTAAAATATTTAGAAAAAGAGCAAAATCAGTTTGAAATTTTGATTCATCTTAAACTGAATTTAAATGATCAGGTCAATATTCGAAATTATTCTGAGTTGAATATCGCGAACTTTAAATTATATGTAGTACCAGTTATCAATTTATTTAAAAAACAGGCTGAACCTCAAAAAATTAATCATCAACAACTCGAATATCCTTTAATTACCGATGCTCATCATCCTGAGTTTTATCAAACTTATTCGATTACTAAAATGCAAATGATTCGTGAAAAGTCAAATAAAGATCAAACTACTTTTGACATTTATCCATTCTTTGCGATGAGTCATTATCAAAAGGATGAGACTCAGTTTTTTTATAGTTTGAATTCGGCACAGCTACAAAATAAATATGTTGAAACAGGTTATAGTATTATTTCAAAACATTTATCACCTGAAACAACCAAATCTGATTTTATCAGTACGCAATTATTATGCTCCAATCGTGATTTACCCCATGAGGCATTGAGCCAAGCCAACAATATATTAAATTTGAATGACAGTAGTCTGGCACGGCGAGCTGTGGTTTTAAAAAGACCGAATAAACCCTATTACTTTGAACAAAATAAAAAAGAGCAATGGCGGATCATTTCGCATTTATCATTAAATACTTTATCTCTCACCAAGGGCGATGCTTTAAGCCATATTCAGGAATTGCTTGAACTGTATAACCTGCCTCAGCTCAAAGAAAACCACCTTATTATTAATGCGATTCAGTCGGTTAGTTTTGAATTAAAGCAAAAGATGGTGGATGCAAAACCATTCCCACTCTTTATACGAGGGTTGAAAGTAAATCTAGGGGTTGATTCGAAAGTGTTTCGAGGACATAGCCTGTATATTTTTAGTCAGTTGTTGTCGCATGTCTTTAATCTAAAAGTCCAGATGAACAGTTTTGTCGATGTTGTTATTTCAGATGCTCAATCTCAACAGGAGTTATACCAATGCGTGCAGAACGTTGGTGGCAAGACACTTCTATAGTTGACGTACTGGTTGAACAACCGAACGCTTTTGAATTTATTCAGGCCACGCGATTATTACGTCATGCGGAAGCTCCCCATGCCCAAAAAGAAGGGGATTGGGCAAAGCAGTTTAAGTTTCATAGTTCACTGAATCTCAATTTCCCGAATGCCGAAATTGAGAGTTTGACCCTTGACGAAGAAAAAATTCACTTAACCAACTTAATGATTGGTTTAACTGGGATTCAGGGCACCTTACCGTATAGCTATACCAATAAAATTAAACAAAGTGCGCGTATACAACGGAATGAAACACTTCATTTTTTAGGTTTATTTAATCACAAGCTCACGGCGCAATATGTGGACGCCTCTTTAGCTTACCATTTACCGATTCGCTATGAGATTGAGCAAGAAAACCATTACCTCGATATTTTGCATGCACTAAATGGTTATGTGAGTGCTCAACATGAGCAACAGGACTTAGATGATTATTTTGCTGAATTCGCTGGATTAATGCAGGGGCAAAATAATACAGCACATGCGCTAAAAACCATGCTGGGCTGTGTGTTTAAGCAACCGTTTAAAATTAAAGAATTTGTGGAAGAGATCTTTCGCTTGTCCCCTGAACAAAGAAGCACACTGGGGGGCAATAATCAATTAGGCATTAATACCTTTTGTGGAGAAAATATCCGTCAAATAGATGGAAAAATTGAAATAGAAGTTGGCCCCGTCTCATACACCGAGTATTTAAAATTTTTACCCGATCAAGCTGAGAGTATAAAACTTAAACGATTACTTGCAAGCTGGCTGAGTCCAACGCTTGGGGTGGATTTAAGAATCATCCTGAGGAAAGAGGATATTCAACCGATTCAGCTGAGTTCAACGATGACCATTGGTTTATCACAAGGCGCTTTTTTAATGCCGATGCCGACCGAACACAATCACGAAACCTGTTATACATTGATGGGGATGGGACATGCTTAAGCTCTTTATTGGTACTTTGAGCAGCTTATTGTTGTTTGTCGCAGGAATCGTCATTTTTTACTGGCGTGATATTCAGTATGACCCAACTGGGGCAGACCTGCTTAATTATTTACTTCTATTTCCATTGATTCTGTGCGTAATTTTATGGTCTCCAGTATTTATTTATCGTGCAATTAAAGCTCACCAAAAGCGTAAAGAGCAACAAAAACAAGCACAAGTAGAGCAGCATCAGGATGATGAGAACCAACAGGCTGGAGCTGTTGAAGTTCAGTGGTTAAACCTGAATATTTATTCCTCGTCTGCATATAGTGCCTTTGGGGAAAATGACGAGATTCTTGACGAGATTAAAAAATTTAAAAGCCCAGAGCTCGATACGCAATTACAAAATGCCTATGGCTTACCGATGCTGTCTTATCGCATACATGCACTAGATCATGTCATTACAAATCAGGACGATGATGAAGTTGTTGATCATCCGCGCCATCTGCGAATCCAAGCCCTGATCGAGCATCAACTAGAGCAACATGCAGAAACATTGTGGCAAATCTCACAGCATTTAAAGCAATCTGCCTTATTTTATGATAGTGAATTGGCCTATGAGTATCGTATGCATCCGGCATGGATTGATCCTAGGAGTGAATATGATAGCAATGAACCAGAGGAACAACCTGATGTGCAGCAGGTTGCTAAATTAAACCGTATCAATATACATATGCTGCTGCCTGAATCGATGTTACATGCTTGGAATGAAGAACAAAGCAGTGGTGTCGTACAGGATTATTTAAGTTCACTGGGCATGATTACGCAGCAAATTCATCTTGAGCACCATTATTTCAGTCAAGAAACAGCCTATAAAGAGTGGATGCTGTTATTGGAGCAAATTTCTCAGCAGTCAGAAGAAATCACGTTCATCCTGAATGTAGATTCAGAAATTGACCAAGAACTGCTTGATGAAAAAACATGGTTAACCGACCATTACTTGCCTGCTGAATATGCCTCTAGTTGGTGCTTAGCATCATCTTCTTTACCATTACTTGATATCAAACCCTTAAAACAACTCAAGATTGCACTAAACGAGGCCAATCTTGCCAATCATTTTGCATCCCCACCGATGAAGCAATTAGAACAATTTAAAGATATTCAGCCTTTTGTGCTGATGCTCGATGATATTACAGACATTCAAACCATGAAAAAACTTAACCAAACTTTCGATCGAAGTGGGATTGAATCGCATCACTTCATTCATACCAAACAAAGCTTTGGACATACGCAGCATTTGGCCAAAGTATTTGGATTTATGTTGAGTATGCATTTGCCTGATGAGTTGATGGCGATGATTTATAGCACTGATCAATTGTCTACACATTGTTTTCTACATGCGTGTGAAGACAGTAATATCCCTATAGAACCAACCATTTAAATTAAAAAAGAATAAGAGAGTATTGTGAATTCTTTATTTTATAACGTCTTAGGTTATGTTTGGCAGTATGTGAGCAACCCGAAAGCCATTATGGCCATATCGGGTTTTGTCGCACTAATGGCCATGTATAACGTCATTCCAGCCAAAATCTTTTGGCCTTTAATGATTTGTTATGTATTCGGGGTGATGCTGTGGGGGATTTATTTACTCATTGTACGTCGTCGACATGCAGCACAAGGTGAAGCTCTTGCCGATGCCATTGCACATGATACCAATGCGGAATATGGCAAACAAAAAAACAAAGATGAACTTCATTTGATTCAGCAACAAATGAAAGAATCTATTCAGTTGATTCGAAAATCAAAACTGGGAGATAAAAAGGGCAATGCTGCACTCTACGAGTTGCCATGGTATATGGTAATTGGTAATCCTGCTGCGGGTAAAAGTTCGGCCATTTATAACTCAGGTTTAAAATTTCCTTTTGAAGAAACCCATCAAAAATCAGTTTCTGCTGGACTCAGCGGAACGCGTCATTGCGACTGGTTTTTTTCAACAGAAGGCGTGTTATTAGATACTGCAGGGCGTTATTCCGTTTATGCGGAAGATCATTTTGAATGGTTAGGTTTTTTAAATATTTTGAAAAAAAACCGCTCCAAAGCACCAATCAATGGTTTGATTGTGATTGTCAGTATTGCTGAGTTGGTGAGTAACAGTCCAGAAAAGTCGATCAAACTGGCAAAGAATTTACGTGCACGAATTCAAGATCTTACTGAGCGTTTAGAGGTTTTTTCGCCTGTTTATTTGGTCTTCTCTAAAATGGATTTGATTGCAGGTTTTACTGAGTTTTTTGAATGCTATGAAGTCGGTGAATTTGATCAGGTTTGGGGGGCAACACTGCCTTATACAACCGATGGGGCCAATAATGCTGTTGAATTGTTTGAAAAACATTATTCAATTTTATATGACGGTTTAAAAGGCGTCAGTACGACACATCTCAGCCGCCGACATTCGCAGAATATTTCTCCAAGTGTCATGACATTTCCTTTAGAGTTTAAGAGCTTAAAGCCTGCGTTAAAGACATTTATCGGCACACTGTTTGAAGATAACCCTTATCAATTTAAACCTGTTTTCCGTGGCTTTTATTTCACCAGTGCGCTGCAAGAAGGCATTATTGAAAGTCCAATGACCGAGCAAATTGCTCAAGACTTTTTATTGCAAAAAGGTTTAGACAATGAAAATGGCATTCCAACGCGCTCAGTTTCTCAAAACCATGGCTATTTTTTAAAAGGTTTATTTTCTGACATTATTCTCAAAGACAAGAACCTCGTTAAACAACATATTAACCCTAGCCGAAAGCGTCAGCGTTATATTGCCTTTGTTGCCGCTTTATTTGGTGTAGCTATTATTCTAAGTCTATGGGTGTGGTCTTATCGGAATAATCAGCAATTGATTGCAGACGTACAAGCCGATTTAGACAAAGTCGTTTTACTTGAAAAGCAATCGGGTCAAGAGTTGTCTACACAACTGAGTGCACTCTTGATTTTACAGGAACGTATGCAGCAGTTGGACCAATTTGAAGAAGATCGTCCTTTAAAGCTGGGTTTTGGTCTATATCAGGGAGATGAGCTGCAGGAGAAGCTAAAAACAGAATATTTAAAGGGTGTTGAGCAAATCGTCTTGATTCCAACACAACAAAATATTGCCCAATATCTACAGCGGGTGAAAAGCAATGAAGAAAAATTGCGCACAAACCATGCAAATGTAGAGCTGACACCTGTTGCGAAAACCCAGCAATATTTAGAGCCTAATGATGCAAATCCACAAGATGCATACAATGCTTTAAAAGCCTATTTAATGATGGGTAATACTCAATATATGGATGCAAGTCATTTAAGTGATCAAGTCACACGTTTCTGGCGTTCATGGTTGGATAATAATCGTGGTCAAATGCCGCGCGGAGAAATGATCCAAAAGGCAGAGCAAATTTTGTCGTATAGCATGACTTTAGTTGGCGATCCTAAATTTCCAGTACTCAGCTCAGACAGCTTGGTGGTGGATCAAACGCGTCAAGTTCTTCTGTCTGTTATTCGTGGAATGCCTGCACGAGACCGAGTTTATAATGAATTAAAAATGCGTGCGGCTGTCCGTTATCCAGCATTAACCATAAAGCAAATGCTTGGCGATGCCAATCAAAATGCAATCTTAGGCAGTTATGCCTTACCGGGTATGTTTACACATGCTGCATGGTCAGAATATGTTGAACAAGCCATCGATGAAGTTGCAAAACGACCTACGGATACCAAAGACTGGGTACTCAACAGCACACAGTCGGATGACTTATCATTTAGTGGTAGCCCAGATCAAATCCGTAAACAGCTCACAGAACTCTATAAAAAAGAATATATTGCGGAATGGCGGAAATTTTTAGGTGCGATACATTATGCCAAAGCTAAGGATTACGGACAACAGGCGAGCTTTGTCCAAGTTTTAGGCGAGCCTGAAAACTCACCCATTCGTAGTGTTTTTGATCGCGTTGCGAAAGAAACCAGTTGGGACAATCCAGTCGTAATGGCGGAGCTGGCAGCGCCACAAACAGGTTTTGTGGCTTGGTTTAAACGCAAAGTATTAAGACGAGATGAAACTCAGATTGATGCTAAAGTCATGAATCAAGCGCAAGGCCCGATTTCTAAAGAATTCCAAATGTTTTATCAGTTGGTGCGTAAACGTGATGATCAACAAAATAAGTCTTTGCTTGATGAATACATGCAATCTTTAGCTCAAGTTCGAAGTAAATTCAATGACTTGAAAAGCTCAGGTGATATTGGGCCATCTGCGATGAGTTTGGTTAAGTCGACCATTAATGAGCAAAATTCTGTCTTTAATACAACGCAGAAGTTGGTCGATGAAAAAATGTCAGTTGGCCTATCTGAGGTTGATCAGAAACTGCTCCAAAAGCTGTTGATGTCGCCACTGACACAATCATTTGAAAGTTTAATTCTCCCAGCGCAAGATGAGATGAATAAGCTATGGGTTATGCAAGTCTACCAACCTTTCAATACGAACCTGAGTAAAAAATATCCATTTAACTCTTCAGCGACACTGCAAGCAACAAGCAATGAAATTAGCCAGATTCTTGGCGAAAATGGCAGTATTGCGCGTTATGTCAAAGAGTATCTTGATCCACTTGTTATTCGTCGTGGTTATACCTTGACTTCTAAGACGTGGAAAGATTTAGGGATCAGCTTGAATCCACAATTTGTAATGAATTTTCAAAGCTATGTTGCGCCAAGTAATGGGATGGCAACAGGAGCGTTAAATCAAGCTTCGTCTGCACCTGCGGCTACGGCGCAATCCAATTTTCAATTTTACCCAATTGAAAATCCTAAGTTTTTATCCTATACCATTGATATTGATGGACAAAGAATGCTTTATGAAAACGGTATTCAACAATGGGTGAATTTTGTATGGCCAAATGCCGGAGCAATTCCAGGTGCACGTATTACAGCCATTGATTTAGATGGGAAAACGCATACGATTTTTGAGGCACCTGGTGAATATGGTATTAATCGTTTAATTGATGGTGCTGAGCGAACGCAACGTGGCGGAAGCTATGAAATGATTTGGAGAAATCAGCAAAATCCAGAGCTTGCAGTAAAAGTCAATTTCCGTTTAATCAGCGGGGACGCCAATGGTGGAGTAGGCGGGCAGCGCAGTTACAATGGCATGCAACTGGTCGATCAAATTGTCACCAATAAATCCGTACGTGTGGTGGCAGCGCAAACCACACCTTCAGCAACAGCTGCAAGTCCTAAAGCTCCAACACCAGGTATACAGGAGCCTCGTTTATGATTTCTAGAAAGTGGCTAGGTTGTAAGGAGTATTGCGATGGATGAACTGCGGACTTTAGCTTTATATTACGGAAAATGTCCTGCACGTGGTGATTTCTTAAAAACACGCGGTCAGTATGCCTTAATTCAACTAATTGATCAGTGGATTACTGAAGCATTAGAACATGCCATGCAATCAGAGGGATTTAGTCAAGCGTATGAAAAGCTACCTTCATTAGACTTTTTTATTGCCAATCCACAAGAAAATAATTTTCTTGTGGCAAATTTGATTGCCAGTCACGATAGTTCTGGCCGTCAATTTCCAATGGTATTGAGTCATTTATTAGAAGTTGAAAATAGTTTTGATAATATTATTTATGCGCCATATCGCTATAAGCAAACTTTAATCGACTTATTTCAAAAGAATCGTGTGGTACGTTCGATACGTGACCCTAATATCGTGCTCGATAAATTATCTAAATTAAATAATGAGATACAAGTTTTTAATCACAGCGAAGTTTCGGCATTTTATGAACACCATACGATACATTCATTTGCTCAATTACTAAGAATGAGCAGTTACGAGCTTGCACAAAGCATGATTGGACTCGGGTTATTGTTACAGCCCGTCATTCAACATGGTACTAGTCGCTTAACTAAAGTGTTGATTTTACCTATTAATAACTCTAGCTACTGCTATGAAATTGCAGCTTTTTGGGTCAATCTAATTAGTTTTTTTATTCAAAATCAAAATGCTGAGCTTCTGATAGGGATTTTGCATAGCGAAAAACCGGTACTGCTTTTTGGCTTTCAAGGGGCAGATATTATGACTTTAAGTGAAATTTTCACGCAAAAGTTAGATTCAGATCACTGGGTTTCATTGGTTCAAGCCAATTGGATTGATGCATATTTAGAGCAAAATGCAGGTTTGGCAACGCTGGAGCAAGCTTTGTGTGAGCGGCAATTGAGCTTAATACAAGCTGTGAAACTTTTTAAAAAAACTTTTATAGATTAATAAAATATGAAAATAAATCATAGATTTAAGTCGAATAAATGGCTGCTGACTTTAACGTTGGTTTTGAGCGTGAATGTCTGGGCTGAACCGATTATTATTGAAGGTGTTGTTCCAAATGATGCCAGTAAGCAAATCATTTTGAACAAGATGTACAGTGTCTATGGCACTGACCAAGTGATTGATAAAATAAAGGTTAAAGCAGTTAATGCTCCGAATGGTTGGAGTGAATCTGTTGCGAATATGGTGGTTCCAGAGTTAAAAAAAGTTCACCAAGGTAAACTTTCTGTACGTGGTACGCAAATGGAACTTAATGGAAAAATATCGAGTTCAAATGAAATTCAGCCAACAACAAACTTATTCCAAAGTTTAGTAACACCACCGTATCGCTTAAATGCGCAGCTTTCTGTCAATCAGGCTGAGCAGCAAATTGTAGATGAAGCACTTAAAAACAGAATTATAGAATTTGAATCTGGCAGTGCAGTTTTGGCTATGAGTGGAACTCAAATCTTAGATGAAATGGCGGTGGCTCTGAATAAGGTTGGTGGAAAAAAGGTTAAAATTATTGGACACACAGATAGTTCAGGTGACGCTGCAAAGAATCTTGCTTTAAGTAAAGAGCGTGCTGTAGCTGTTAAAAACTATTTGATCAATAAAAGTATTGCAGCTGAACGTTTAAGCGTCGAAGGATTAGGCTCGAACAAACCTGTTGCTGATAATGCGACTGCAGATGGTCGTAAGAAAAACCGTCGAATTGAATTTGACGTAATCTAAGTCATTTATAAAAAGCCACAATTGATGATGTGGCTTTTTATAAATGACTTAGATTACGTATAATGTATATTATGTTAAATAGAATATCCAAGACTGTAGCCTACGCAACCTCAGTTGGTGCTACAGCTCGACATTGTGAATCTCAGTAAAATTATATTCACAATGCCGAGTACGCTAATGAACATAATATACGTTATGCCGAAATCTACGCGCGCAGCCTATCGATGTGATGATCTAACTTAATAAAAAACTGTTTGAGCTGATCTATTTCTTTATCGTTATCTAATTCTGAATTTTGCAGTTGTTCTAGCACAGTCTCCAGTAGATCGCGCATGTACACATAGTCAGCCTTGGTTAAAACGCCCTTTGATCTGTCATAGCTTCCAGTTTTGTACAAATGTGGGTTTACACGCATAAATCTTTACCGGCATCTTATTAATGGGGGTATCTAAAAATCCCATTCCCCACGTACAAACTTGCGGTATTGATTGTTTTTTGTTCAACATTATTCAATCCCCATATTACGCATGATGTCGTTTTCTTGTTTTAGTGAATCGCAGTACTCAGCAACTTTTGCAGAACGATAGCCCCACTCTGTCATGACCATTTCAATGTGAAAAAGAACCATCTCTGATTCGTAAGCAGGATTTCCCCCGACAATTAATTGACATGCACGGTCGAAAATAATCTTAGATACGTCTTCAAAAGCTTGTTCTTTAGTCATTTGTAATTTGTCACAAGTTACATTTGACTGAAAAATAATATGTCAGATGTTACAAAACAACATGTAATACGATATAAATTACAAATCACATGGAGCAACTAAATGTCCACTACAGTTAGAATTCGAGATGAAGAGGAAGAAATGCTTCAGGAACTTACTTTAAATATGATGATTGAAACGAAGTCACGCATAAAAGAATCTGATGTTCTTCATACACTTATAAGAAAACATCTAAAAGATATAAAAACTTCCGATGTAATGAAATATCGTGAAGAAGTACTAAAAAAAGACTGATAATCTATGTCGATCCAGACTATTAGATTTATAAATAAAAAAGGGCGAATTTATCGCCCTTCTCTTTTGCGCTTGATGTCGCATAACGTAATTTTATGTTAAATCCGATACACCTAACCATAACTTCATATCCTTCTTACTTAAACCAAAATTCAATAACTTAAGTGATTTCTATTTCACTTATAAAATATGATATGTTTACCTTGAGAATACTTCATAAACTTTACTATGTTTGCTTTAAAAACAATTCATTTAGAAAAGAAAGTCTCAAACGAAAATCAAATTATTCTTTTATTTGATCTAAATTCATCTTGTCCATGTTTGTACCCTATGCTGTACACAATGAAATTCCTTAGATTTCAAAGCATATCCACACAGCATGCAGATTTAATCGCAATAAAATTTTGGTATGAATTTTGGCATGAAAAGTTTTCAACATCCTTTTGTGAGTCGTTCTACTCGACATCCTACAATTTTGAGATCATTCAAGGTGAAATTGATAATTTCATTGTCTATTTAGAAAATAATAAAAAAGTTGATAGCAATCTTATTCGGCTAAGAAATACAGACCATACCAATTACACAACAATTGGTCATAGAATTAGATCCTTTCTAAAGTTTTACAACTTTTTGATTGATGAATACTTAAGCATCCAATCACAACCACAACTCACGTTAAAAGAAATTCAAAAAATTAAAGAAAACTTGAATAAATATATGACAATAAAGAAAAAAATTATAAATAACTTTTCAAAAGCCAATAAAACAATTAAAAGTGAGATAAATCATAATTTTAAGAGCATGAATCAGGAAATGATTAAAGGATTGTGCTGCAATGGTTTGTACTAAAAACTGGTCAGATATATTAAATGTGGTACGAAATATCTCATGACGACGCACAATTTCATTCAAGGCAGCTAGCATCTCTGGTATTTGAACTTGCCCAATTAGTCGAGTCATCGCAGATATATTATTAAATTCATTAACACATTTGACCTCCTCCTTGGACAGAAATTGCTCTTGTTCAAATGAAAGAGGAAAAAAATTAGTTGAATTTTTAATTAATGACTTCATTAATTATACTTCCAAAATTAATTTAATAGTACTCAACATATTCACCTACTAAATAGTAGAATATAATCTTGCACATTTTGATTTTTGACCAGTTCCTAATGCAAATTAAAATAATGCGGAACATTCCATTTTTTGATTTTTTTCACCAGAACTAAGTGGTAAAACCTCCCACTCAGATATAAAAACAAAACCATGTCTAGAATAAACATCAACAGCTCTAGAGTTTCCAGGTGATACACTTAATACAATCCTATTGTGCCCTTTAGAAATCGCTAGCTCCTTAATAGTAGAGATCAAAATATCTGCAATTCCCTTTCCACGAAATTTAGGATTTACCCACATCGCCACTAAGTTAAAATCATGAGCTGAATTTTGTATCCCGCCAACAATTCCAATAGCTTGGGTATCTTTGATTGCTAAAATATATTGATATTTAGTTTTATGCGCAGCCCTATCACGCCATTCAGATTCACTATATTTCTCAACAATGGCATAAGTGGCAGAAAAAACATCGGGACTATCTAGAAGTGACTCCAAACGAACTGTTTTAAGAATTTCCCAGTCTTCTTCTATAGTAAGACGTACCTCTATTTCATCCAAACCTTGACTCATTTAACACCTCTAAAGAATTCTTCTAAAAGTAGTAGATAATTAATTTAACTAACAACTCGATACTTTAAACATTTCGATATAACCAATATATTATTCAGCCATATTAGGTCTTTATTTCAATAAAATTAAACAATTTAAACCACCAACTTATCCGAACCCATAATTACAACCAAACCACCCTCAAGTTAATAATTTACACTTTCAAATAATTAGCACTATAAAAAACAAAAAAAATTAAGATAGTAAAATATATTTAACACGTTAAAATTCAAAAAACTCAACTTTATAAAAATACATACCCCTCACATCAAACCATTTTACACTAGTGGTTTTTTAAAATTAAAACATTTGAAATCATAACAACCTCTTCATTGAAGGCTTAAGTCGTAAAATTGAAATTAGATGTTTTTGCATAGATCCAAGTGTTAAGTCATCATTGCGATTTTTACGTACCACACCATGGGCACGTGAAAAAGTAGAAAGCTTATATTTGTATGTCTTATGCCAAAAAGCCAAACAGAAATCGTAGCTTTCAAAACCCCAACCTCAGTCTAATATTTTATACCAAACAGTAAACTAAACCTATTGAATAGCCAATGATTTTGTAGACATCTTTTAATTGGTGGTGGGCTGCCACCACTCTCCTAGCAAAATTTAGTCTATATCCCTATGGTTTATTTAAAAAACTTATTTTCTATCTTTACTAGGCTGTATGATCAAAATCATACTGGCACTCAACACTTTAAATTTGAGAATGAATCTGTAAGTACAGAGTCACTCCCTATCGCTAAAGATATTAGAAATAGCTACATAAAGTTTATTTCTAGCTTATTCAAATTTGTCGTTAAAATTAGGTTTTACTACGGATGAACAATAATTTTTACTGCAGACTCATTATTATGAATCAGCGTTTCAAAGCCTTTAGAAACAAGATCATCTAATGCAATACGTTGGGTAATAAAAGGTTCTAGATTAATCTTACCTTGCTCGACTAAGCGGATGGTTTCCTGATGGTCATTGACATAAGCAATCGTGCCACGAATATCTAGCTCTTTCATAACCACACTATGCACATTAATTGTGGCAGGATGGCTCCAAATCGAAACGATAACGACCACACCAGTTGGTTTCATCGCCGCCACCAGTGTATCCATGACTTTATTAACACTACTACATTCAAAAGCGACATCAACACCACGGTCTTCCGTAATTTTCATCACTTCAGCGACCACATCAACCTTAGATGGATCTAGCACATAATCTGCAACACCCGCTTCTATCGCTTTTTCTTTACGCTTTGCACTCAATTCAGTAATGATGACCGTGAGACCTTTAGCCTTTAAAATGGCTGATAAAAGTAAGCCTATAGGGCCTGCTCCACCAACCAGTGCTATATCGCCAGCTTTTGCACCACTTCTGACATAGGCATGATGACCGACAGATAAAGGTTCTATCAATGCGGCCTGATCTAAGGGAATATCATTTGAAATAGGATGTACCCAACGTCGTTGAACTGCAATTTTTTCAGAAAGACCGCCGCCACGTCCGCCTAAACCAATAAAGTTCATATTTTTTGATAAATGATACTTATCATTCAGGCCAGTCGGGACATCATCCGCAATAATATAGGGTTCAACTACGACATGTTGTCCAATTTGGATATCGTCTACACCCTCACCAACTGCATAAACTACGCCTGAAAATTCATGTCCCATTGTTACAGGTGCAGATTCTCCCGAAATTGGATGTGGATGACCACAAGGTGGAATAAAAATAGGGCCTTCCATGAATTCATGTAAATCTGTACCGCAAATACCGCACCATGCAACTTGAATTCCAACTGTGCCTGGAAGTACTTTCGGTTCAGGGATATCTTCAATTCGAATATCCCCTCGATCATAAAAACGAGCTGCTTTCATTGTGTATTCCTTATGTTGATATTAACGGTAAACCATTCCACCATCTGTCAAAATAGACTGACCTGTAATATAGTTTGCATCCTCGCTGGCTAAAAATGCAACTAATGCAGCCACGTCATCTGGTGTTTCAGCACGTCCTAAAGCAATACCATCTACATATTTTTTATACGTTTGACCAATTGGTGCACCTGTAATTTCAGAGAACCGCTGATCTATTTCGACCCACATGTCTGTACCAACAACACCCGGACAATAACTATTTACAGTAATTTCAACACTGGCATATTCTTTAGCCGCAGCTTGCGTCAATGCACGAACTGCAAATTTAGTTGCCGAATAAACACCGAGTAAAGCAAAGCCTTCATGACCTGCTATTGAGCATGCATTAATAATTTTTCCAGCCTGTTGGCGTTGTTTAAATTTATTTGCTGCGGCTTGAATCCCCCAAAGTACACCACCGACATTGATGTTCATAATTTGGTTAAATTCACTCGGCGTTACTTCTGCCAAAGCTTTGACTTGTGCAATACCTGCATTATTAATCATGATATCAAAGCCATTAAGTGTCGATTCTGCATGATTAATAGCGTCACTGATTTGTATTGGATCTGAAATATCCGCAATAAATGTGGTGGCTTTTACGCCAAAGGCTTCAACCTCTTGTTGAACAGTATTTAACTTTTCTTGGTGAAGATCGACCAATCCAATATGAACACCTTCTTGTGCTAAACGTAAGGCAATACCGCGTCCAATACCTTGTGCCGCACCCGTAATTAATGCAACTTTATTGTTTAAACCTCTAGGCATGTTGCGACTCCTTAAATATGGATTGCACGTTGCATCGCCGACAAGACCGACTCATGCATCGCCTCAGACAAAGTAGGATGAGGGAAAATGACCTGCGCTAAGCTTTCATCTGTAGCTTCTAGGTATTTCGCGATGGCAAACCCTTGAATGTGTTCGGTGACTTCATGTCCAACCATGTGAGCACCCAACAATTCACCTGTTTCCTGACTAAAAATGGTTTTAACAAATCCTGCGCTATCGCCCAAAGCCAATGCTTTACCATTCGCTTGTAAAGGAAACTTACCCACATTGATATTCAAGCCCGCAGCTTTCGCTTTCTGTTCTGTCAAACCAATACTGGCCACTTGCGGATGGGTAAAGATACAGCCCGGAATTTGTGTACGATCTAAAGCATGTACATGACTTAGGCCTGCAATTTTCTCCACACAAAGAATGGCTTCATGACTGGCTTTGTGTGCCAAACACGGTGCGCCTGCGACATCACCAATTGCATAAATGCCCACTACATTGGTTTTACACCATGAGTCGACTTTAATAAAACCATTCTCAAATTCGATTCCCAAAGCTTCTAGGCCAAGATTTTCAGCATTCGGTTTCACGCCAATAGCTGAAAGCACCTTTTCAACAGTAATTATTTGCACACCTGTGGCAGTTTCAATATGACAATGTACTTGAGCCTGATCAGTTTCTATTTTTTTTACAGTCGCTTCGGTTAAAACCTGCATACCCTGCTGTTCAAATTGCTTTTGTACATACTTCGCAACTTCAATGTCTTCGCTAGGGAGAATCTGCTTGGCAATATCAACCAAGGTGACTTGGCAGCCTAAGTCTTGGTATAGGCTTGCAAATTCACTGCCTATAGCACCCGAACCAATGACCAGTAAAGATTTTGGTAATTGTTCTGGAACTAAAGCCTCTTTATAACTCCAGACCTGATGGCCATCTACAGGAATATGAGGCAAATTGGCCGCACGTGCGCCTGTTGCGACAATAATATGCGGTGCAGAAATCTGCTGTTTTTGACCATTCGCATCTGTAAGCTCTAATTGCTCTTTGGCAATAAACTGGGCTGCTGAGTTAAAAACAGTGATTTGATTTTTTTTCAATAGTTGACCGATACCTTGCACGAGTTGCTCAGAAACCTGTCTGCTATGATGGACCAGTTTTTGAATGTCAAAATCAATCGCGTTAAGCGTAAAGCCAAACTGCCCAGAATGTTTGAACTGCTGCGCAAGCGCAGCCCCGCTCAATAATGCCTTGGTTGGAATACATCCCCAATTAAGACACACTCCGCCTAAGTGTTGTTTTTCAACGATTGCCGTTTTTAATCCCAGTTGCGCTGCGCGAATCGCAGCGACATATCCTCCAGGACCAGCACCAATAACCACAAGATCAAATTGTGTATCTGACATGGCTATTCCTCCTACACCAAAATTAATGCAGGATTTTCGACAAACTGCTTAAATGCCGATAAGAATTGAGCACCCAACGCACCATCAATGACACGATGATCACAAGACAATGTTGCGGTCACCATTTCACGAACAACAATCTCATCATTTTCAACGACAGCATGTTTCTCTGCTGCACCTAAGGCTAGAATTGCACCTTGAGGCGGGTTAATAATTGCATCAAACTGTGGAATACCAAGCATGCCCAAATTGGAAATACTGAAACTGCCCCCTTGAAACTCATTAGGTGCCAATTTTCCAGTTTTGGCACGTGTCGCCAGATCACGCATATCATTGGAAATTTGCGCCAAAGATTTACGGTTCGCTGCTTTAATAATTGGCGTGATCAGTCCATTTTCGATGGCTACAGCAACCGAAATATCAGCCTGTTCAAACTGTAAAATCTGCTGATTCTCTTCATCAAACTGAACATTAACTTGTGGAACTTTAATCAGTGCAGCAGCAGCAGCTTTAATCAGCATATCGTTAATGGACAGTTTGACTTGCGGTACAGTACTGTTAATTTGCTGACGCAAAACCTGAACCGACTCAACATTTAAGTCTATCGTTAAGCGAAAATGTGGTGCATTGCGTTTTGCCGCTTGTAGCCGTGCAGCGATTGCTTTACGCATACCATTCATAGCTACGGTGGTGAATTTTGCAGACTCTGTTGGATGCGCATACTCAGTATGTTGAGCTTGTACAGGATTTTCCCGTTGATATACAGCTTCAACATCTTCCTTACAGACTCGTCCACGTGAACCTGATGCGCGACAATCATGCAAATTAATGCCCCATTGTTTTGCCAAACGGCGGGCAACAGGTGTCGCTAGAACATAACTGTCATCTGCTTTAGATTTCGCGGCTTTCGTGCTGGCTTGATGACGTACATCTGGCCAAGAACCACCAGCAGCTTGAACTGCGGCCTGAATATCTTGAACACTGATACGGCCTTCACGTCCAGAACCCGTAATCTGAGCCAAGTTTACATTATGCTTTTCAGCCAATTTCAAGGCATGTGGCGTTGCAAAAATATCATCGCTTTGTTGGTAGCCTTGTAACTCATCAGGAATAGAATATCCGCCCTGAGTCACCGCTTTTGATCCATTATCAACACTGTTCTGTTTAGGAGCAGCTTGTACTTTGGTTTCAACTTGAGCCACATCGACTTTTTCAGGAACCGCTGCTACCGCTTTATTTTCAGTTACAGCAGGTGTTCCACCTAAAGACTGTGCAAATGCTTCAACTTCTGCATCGGAAACTTGAGCGTCTGCACAAATTGCAATGATTCCACCTACGACCAGTGTGTCACCATCGTTAGCAATAATTTTTCGTAGCAGGCCATCAAAAGGTGCCTCCAATACATTGACGATTTTTGTGGTTTCAATTTCACAAATTTCCTGTCCTTTACTAAATTGGGTACCTTCCTGAATCAGCCATTGGGCAATCGTACCCTCTTCCATGGACAAACCCCATTTTGGGATTTCTAAAGTTTTAATTTCGCTCATCCTAAGCCTCCAACGTCTTGCGTACAGCCTGTTCGATGCGTTCTACACTAGGTAGCCATTCTTTTTCTAGTACTGGTGAAAATGGTACGGGTGAGTGTGGTGGAGTGACTAATTCGATTGGTGCTTTAAGATAATGAAAGCCTTTCTGGGCAATAAGCGCAGCCACATCATGTCCGAAACCACAACGTGCTGCTGATTCATCTACAATCACCACACGACCTGTTGAAGCTACTGACTCTAAAATGCCATCTTCGTCTAATGGTGAAATGGTTCTAGGGTCAACCACTTCAACCGAAATGCCTTCTTTTGCGAGCTTATCAGCGACTTCATTGGCACGATGCACCATCAAACTTAAGGCAATAATGGTGATATCTGTGCCTTCACGGGTGTAATTTGCGACACCAAAAGGAATGGTGTAGGCCTCATCTGGTACTTCGCCCTTAATGTCATATAACAACTTGTGTTCACAAAAGACTACTGGGTCATCATCTCGAATGGCTTGAATCAACAACCCTTTCACATCATAGGCGCTCGAAGGCACCACCACTTTTAAACCAGGCACTGAGGCAAATACGTTATATGGCGACTGAGAATGCTGTGCTGCTGCAGAAAAACCTGCACCAATCATGCCACGTACAACGAGTGGCGCTTTGGCTTTGCCACCAAACATATAGCGGAATTTAGCCGCTTGGTTATACAGCATGTCATAACACACGCCGTAAAAATCCATGAACATTAAATCTGCCACAGGTCTTAAACCCGTTGCAGCAGCACCTGCCGCCATACCAATAATCGCAGATTCTGTAATTGGAGTATCAATGACTCGCTCAGAACCAAATTCAGTCCATAAGCCTTTGGTCACGCCAAGCACACCGCCAAAACCTTCCAGTTTATTGTCATCGGTATTTTTGCCACCATGCCCACCACGAACATCTTCACCAACCACAATGACACTTGGGTCTCGGCGCATTTCTAATTCAATTGCTTCTTTAATTGCGTTTCGATAACTTTTATTTGGCATTTTTCTACTATTCCTTTAGTAAGAGACATAAACATCAGTAAGTAACTGAGAGACTTCTGGGTACTTAGCTGCACGTGCTTTTGCAACGGCATCGTCTACATTGGCTTTAGACTGGGCATCAATCGCATCTAGCTTGGCTTCGTCAATTTTGCCTTTGATTTTTTCACGGAATATTTTCAATGGGTCTTTATGTTCTTTGACATAATCCAGTTCTTCTTTGGAACGGATAAGCCCCGGATCACCTTCAAAATGTCCATAAAAACGGTTTGTTACCGTTTCAATCACACTCGGACCTTCACCACAGCGGGCACGTTCAATGGCTTTTTGTGCAACTTCATACACAGCAAAAAAGTCTGTTCCATCTACTTTTTCAGCGGGTAAGCCAAAACCTGCTGCTCGGCCTGCAATGTCTTTACTGCCTACGGCATAGTCGTGTGCAGTGCCTTCACCAAAACCGTTGTTTTCAAAAACAAAAATGACAGGGAGCTTTAACACGACAGCCATATTAATGGCTTCAAAAGTTAAGCCCTGATTTGATCCGCCATCACCGGTAAAAGATAGACCAATCCCACCATTTTTCAGTGTTTTAGCACTTAAAGCTGCCCCAATAGCCAAAGGTGGACCACCACCCACAATACCGTTTGCACCGAGCATGCCTTTATCTAAGTCCGCAATGTGCATTGAGCCGCCTTTACCACGACACAAACCATCATCTTTGCCAAAAATTTCTAACATCATGGCATGAATGTCACAGCCCTTGGCAATACAATGTCCATGACCACGATGCGTTGATGTAATGAAGTCCTTGTCTGTTAAATTTTCACAGATCCCTACGGCAACAGCTTCCTCGCCGCTATATAAATGGATGAAACCGGGAATATCACCTGTATTATTTTCATCGTGAAGTCGATCCTCAAATTCACGAATGTCGCGCATTCTTTTGTATGCTGCTAGCAATTGCTCTTCCGTTAATTGCATATCTTTGTTCCTTATTAACTACGCTTAAAAGAAAATCCAAAAATTAATGGTTGAATTTTTAAACCGTATATTTATATAAATATATTTTTATTTAATTTCATATTAGACTAAAAAAAAATAATGCATAAAAAGATGAGAAAAATATTAAAAACAGAAGGTTGAGAACTTAAAGAATTTTTAAAAATTTTACAGTAGTTCAATCACATATGAAAACAAACCTTTAACCAACCTTTATTTTATATGATAAGTTTTTTGCACTGTTTTAATTTTATTAAAGCACCTAAAAGAGCTTATTTAATATCGGGATCTATATTAATTATTTTAAACGATGGAGTGTTTGTAATGGATTTAAATAACACAGTATTAACTGGAAAGAAGCTACGTGGCGCTGAAAAAATGGCGCGTATTCCAATTAAAGTTGTTCCAACGGAAACGACACCGAAAAAGCCAGAATGGATTCGGACTAAAATTAGTCAACCTGAGGAAGTTCAAATCATTAAGGATTTATTACGACAACAGAAACTACATACGGTTTGTGAAGAAGCGGCCTGCCCCAATTTGCCACAATGCTTTAGCGGAGGGACTGCAACGTTTATGATCATGGGAGATATTTGTACTCGACGCTGTCCATTCTGTGATGTCGCACATGGTCGTCCTAATATCCTAGATCCTAATGAGCCAAAGCATCTGGCTGAAACAGTCAAGAATCTAAACTTAAAGTATGTCGTGATTACTTCTGTTGATCGAGACGACTTAAAAGATGGTGGTGCACAGCATTTTGCAGATTGCATTCGAGAAATTCGTCAAACCAGTCCAGACACTTTGATTGAAGTTTTAGTTCCTGATTTTCGTGGTCGCGCAGATATTGCACTTAAGATTCTGAGCAAAAACCCACCTGATGTCTTTAATCACAATATTGAAACCGTGCCACGCCTGTATAAAGCCATGCGACCAGGCGCTGACTATCAGCATTCATTGGATTTACTTAAGAAATTTAAACACTACTGCCCTGATATCCCAACGAAATGTGGTTTGATGGTCGGTTTAGGAGAAGTCGAGGCTGAGGTTATTGTCTTATTAAATGATTTGAAAGATTATCAAGTAGACTATGTCACAATCGGTCAATACTTACAGCCATCTAAATCTCATGCGCCAATTCATCGTTTTGTTACGTTGCAAGAGTTTAAGCATTATCAAACACATGGAGAGCGCTTAGCGTTTAAAAATATTTGGAGTGCGCCATTAGTACGATCAAGTTATTTTGCAGACCGTCAGTATCATGGTGAAGCTGTGCCTAACCCTTACATGAGCGAATGACTTTTCATCCTATTTACGTTTATTAACATTTCAGATGGAAATAGTCATTTTCAGCTCATAAGAACACTTTTAAAGTAGCTCAAGGACTGGTAAAGCCAAAAGATCTAATTTAACCAAGCAAAGAAAAAAGCATTTAAAATCGAAGCAAGAAGAAATGACGTAAATGACCATAAATTTTGAAGCTCATTTCTAAAGTTTAAAAATATTACAGTCTCATCATAAAGGAATATGATATGAACCTGTTCAATACCGCATCTGCAAAACAGCTGCAAACGACGCATTTAATTAATCAAACTACTGTACATGCTGCCCCTGTTTTAGCATTGCCTCAAGAAGATCAAACGTCTTTATTCCGCCGCTCTATTCAGCATAATTATGCTGACTTACTCAAAATAGCGGATGATTCAGATATGGCGATTGGTCTTACAGATCATCACGGGACTCTCTTATGGACATGGAGTAGTTCAGCCATGCTTTCTTCTGCTGAACAGGTACATTTTATTGAGGGCGGACATTGGTCTACACAGGCAGTTGGAACCAATGCGATTGGTATGACCTTGAACAGCCAAATTTCAAGTTGCGTCTATTCTCATGAAAACCAAATGGACAGTGTTCGTGATTGGGTTTGTTATGCCGCACCGATCTGGGATCCAGCATCAGGTCAATTTCATGGCATTATTAACCTTTCCACAAAATATAAAAAACATACGCCTTTAGGGCTGCTTGCAGTTGAACGCTGTGCAGATTTAATACAACGCGCCATAAAACTTGAACAGCAAAATTTTTTATACATTAAGGCACTAGGCTCGCCTTGGGTTCAATTTAATGGGCATACATTGAACTTGAGTCACCGTCAAATTGAAATACTATGCATTTTAGCTTTGTATCCCCATGGCATTTGTTTAGAAGAGTTACACTATGCCCTTTATGGTGAGCGTAGTGTCAGCCTAAAAACCCTAAAGGCTGAGCTTTCACAACTTCGTAGCTTATTACCCCATTCAATTGAGGCTCGCATTTATAGGCTTAGCTGTGAAGTTCAATGTGATTTTTTACGTGCTGAACAATCATTAAATGCAAATCTTATATCCAGTACATTCTCGCTATATAAAGGTAGCTTTTTATCTAAATCAGAAAGCCCATTACTCAGCACATGGAGACATTGTTTTGATGCCCGTTTAAGCCAGTTGATCTATCAAATAAAGGATATCGATCAATTATTACGAATTATTGGGCAAACACATGATCGAATTGATGCAATACAACGCTTATTAGAACTCTTACCACAAGATAGCGCCCACCGTAATTATTTTTCTAACCTAATTTAAATATTATTTTTGGCTTCAACTCTAAAGTTTTATTGTGTAGAAGATTGAAAAGGAAGTATGACTTTCATACTTCCTTTAATAAAATTTAAAATTGAGAACTAACTACAGTGAAGTCTAGTAATTCACTTACCTAGCTTTGACACCCAGTTTGTCGCTGGATGGTGTACCCATGCCATTACTACAGCTTTAATAGTTAAAGCCACCAAATCTTCTAAGTCTAAGTTATGTAAGTGTGACTTACCATAAGCGCACGTCTATGCCGTGATGGTGACGATAAATATTTAAGAATGCTGACAAGCTTCATCCACCGTTGGTGATATAGAGGATCGGCATCCCCTTTCTTAAAGGGGTTTCAATGAGGTGTGAATAGCCCCCACTCTTCTAGACAAATTTAGTCTATTCTTAAGACCTTTTTAGTAGGAAAATATCTATTCATAGCTAGGTTCATGAACCAAATATTTTACAAGTTGTAACTTTAGTACTCTAAGTAATTAAATTTGTTGTTTATTAAACATAAATTTAATTGTGAACTATATTATAGGTGAACATAAGTTAAATGAATAATAATTAATATTTTGTTCATTAATACTGATATACAACGAATTTTATTATATGTCACCCCTCAATTACAAATATAAATGACTGCTCGTCTAATCATCTCCATTACACAATTAAATGTTAAAATGCATAGCTAGCTTCATCTAAGATAAAATATATGTATCCAAATCTACAGCACAGCTTCGAAAACAGCGTCATTCTTGTTGTTGAAGATGATTATGATATTGGTGACATTCTTGAAAAATACATAAAAAATGAAAACATGCAAGTCATTCGTGCATTGGATGGACAGCAAGCTTTAGAGTGCCTGAAAAACTACTCTATCGACCTGATTCTCCTTGATATTAAATTACCCAAACTAAATGGCTGGGAAATTCTACAAATCATTCGTCAAACAAGTCATATACCTGTAATTATGTTGACTGCATTAGATGATCAAGTGAATAAGATTATAGGGCTAAAAATGGGTGCTGATGACTTTATTATTAAACCATTTAATCCGAATGAAGTGATTGCGCGAATACAAGCTGTACTTAGACGAAGTACAAGTCAAAATACTGAAATTAATCATGTTATTCGTTATAAAAATATTGAAATTAACCCTGAATATCATCAAGTTTACATTTCAAATGGTCAAAGAAATCAGCTACTCAACCTTACTTTAACTGAGTATAAAATACTGGTTTTGATGGTGAAAACACCAAATAAAGTCTTTACGCGTAATGAATTGATCCAAAACTGTATGCCTGAAAGTGATGCTTTGGATCGCACTGTAGATAGCCATATCAGCAAGTTACGCAAAAAACTTGAGGAAAATTATGTAAATGGCTTGTTAATAAATGTCCGTGGCGTGGGTTATCGCTTAGATCAAAACTATGAAATTTAATTTTTTAAAAAACTCAGTTGGAATTAACTTTCAGTTTATCATCATGATGAGCCTACTCAATTTAGGCGTTACGCTGTTATCTTTCATGATTGGCTATTTTGTTTATAGCTGGGCAATCGAAATCGGCTTTTTAGATTTCCAAAGTGTTAATTCAAATGAATTTTTCATCACATCCGTAGACTTTATATGGCTATTTTTAGTTTTATTAACAGGCTTTTTTCTTTCTACTCTCCTCGCCTTTAAATATGGAAAACGCTATACACAGCCAATCAGTGATTTAGCCGATGTTATTCAGCAAATTCAACAAGGAAATTTAGCACTCAGAATTAAACAGCCACATCATGATATTCCACATGAAATAAAATCACTCATAGAGAACTTCAATGCCATGGCAAACCAGCTTGAAGTATCGGTTAAGAATTCAACCGTTTGGAATGCTGCGATTGCGCATGAACTAAGAACACCTGTGACAATATTACAAGGCCGTTTGCAAGGTATTGTCGATGGCGTATTTATTGCCGATCAAGCTTTACATCAAAGTTTATTGAACCAAGTCGAAGGCTTATCTTACCTTGTGGAAGATTTACGGACACTAACACTGATTGAAAATAAACAATTACGTTTAGAACTAGAAAAGACCAATTTAAAAGACAGTATTGAAAAATGTCTGCAGATGTTTCATGAACGGTTTCAATTTAAAGGTTTAACGACTGTTTTAAATTTGACGGATGAATTGGTTTGCGTTGATGTAAGAAGGATGGAACAAGTCTTTATTGCATTATTCTCTAATTTTCTAAGATATTCGAATGCTGGACAAATCAATATAACAACAGTGACCACAACAGAGCATTGGGTATTAACATTTGAAGATGAAGGCCCAGGTATTAATGAATCGCATCTTGAACACTTGTTTAAACCCTTCTATCGTTTGGAAGACTCTAGATCCCGTTTAGATGGTGGTACAGGATTAGGCTTGGCAGTGATTGATGCAATTATTGAAGCACACCAAGGTCATATTTATTATTCTAAATCCAAAAGCTTAGGCGGCAGCTGTTTTACAATACAGTTAAAGGCCCAAGCTAATTTGAGTATTTAAGTTAAAAATACTCAAATTAGCATCATAATTCTTTTAAAAATCAAACTTTATTAACACCCCACTCTTTCTTTAGGATTGCATATTGCATGGTATTTTCATATTTTGGTGAACCATCTGGATTTTTAATAAATGAGATAAATTCTATAAAATGTCCCTCTTTACGAAAACCTAAACGCTCGCAAAGTTTTTGTGAAGCGGTATTGTAATCTTCGACATAGGCATAGATTTGTCTCGTATCTAATTGATTAAATAAGTAATTTATAAATGTATAAGCACTTTCGTTGGCATAACCTTTGCCATGAAATTTTTCATTAAAATTCCAGCCAATTGAATATGTATCTGGTTCTTCTTTGATAAAGAAAATCTCACCAATGAGTTGATCAGAATCTTTCAGGCATACTGCAATACAGTCATTGTCATTTTGCCTTTTGTGAATTTTAGCCAGTGCATTTTCAATCGTTGTTGTCGTATCGGAGGCAAAACAATTGGTGATTGGCTTTGATAAATATTCTAATAATCCTGACGCATCTCGTTCTTCAAATGTTCTCAAGATTAAACGAGGGGTTTCGATTCGAATTGTCATATTCAATCTCGCATGATTCATCATTAAATTTGGGGATGAGCTGAAATATATTATGTTCAGCTCACCGATTTAGTGAGTTAATGCGCAGCTTTGCGTTTCGAGAATTTCTCTACCATGCTCATGACTACAATAAAGAAAATCGGTACAAAAATAACAGCCAAAACAGTTGCACTGATCATGCCACCAAACACACCTGTACCAATCGCTTTTTGAGTTTCAGAGCTTGCGCCACTGGCAATAACTAAAGGAATAACGCCACAAGTAAATGCTAGAGACGTCATTAAGATTGGGCGTAGGCGCAATTTTGCAGCAGCAACAGTTGCTTCAACCAACCCCATACCTTCTTCTCTCAGCGCTTTAGCAAATTCAACAATGAGAATGGCATTCTTAGCGGATAGACCAATAATCGTGATCATGCCAACTTTAAAGAAAATATCATTTGGCATACCTCGAATCATGACTGCAACAAAGGCGCCAATTAATCCTAAAGGTACAACCAACATCACAGAGAGTGGAATTGACCAGCTTTCATAAAGCGCTGCCAAGACAAGAAAGACGACTAACATCGACAACAGTAATAAAAACAAGGTTTGTGATTCAGACTGTTTTTCTTCTAGAGAAATCCCCGTCCACTCATAGCCCACGCCTTTCGGAAGTTGTTTAATCAGATTTTCCATTTCGCTCATGGCTTGTCCTGAAGACATACCTGCTGCTGGACTGCCAGTAATACTCAATGATGGGCGACCATTGTAACGATTGTATTGTTGTGGTGAATGTTGCCAAATTGGGCTGATAATTTCAGACATGGAAACCAATTTACCACTTTGGCTATTCACCTTAATCTGAAGAATATCCTCAATATTCATACGTGATTTGGCATCAAGTTGCACAATGACTTGTTGCATACGATCTTGATTTGGGAAATCATTGACATACATCGAACCCATCGAGGTCGAAATAATATCGGTCACATCACTGAAATTAACACCCAAAGCCTGCAATTTATCGCGATCAATTTTAAGCTCTACAGAACTGCCGTCAGGCAAACCTTCAGGATAGACCTCCGCCACGATTTTACTTTGTGATGCTAATGCTAAAAGCTGATCTTGCGCCTCTCTTAAAGCAGGCATACCAATGTTGCCATGATCTAATAATCGCAATGAAAAACCAGATGAATTCCCCAGTTCATCAATGGCTGGTGGTAACACAGACATGGTCTGGCCTTCTGAACTTTCAGCCATCGCCATATTGGCATTATTCACAACTTCTTGTGCCGTAATAGTACGCTCTTCAAATAGCAATAGATTGGTAAAATACATCGCTGTATTTTGACCAGAACCACTAAAGCCAAAGCCCAATACAGCCATGTTGTCTTTAATACCCGTCTCTTGGTCTAAGTGACTTTGAAATTCAGCAACGACTTTACGGGTACGTTCTTGTGTTGCATCCGCAGGCAGCTGAATCGAGGTCATAAACCACCCCTGATCTTCTTCAGGCATAAATGCAGTCGGTACTTGTTTAAAGCTAAAAATCAGCACAATAACAATGCCTAAGAAACACAACATTGCGATGGTTTTATGTTTAATTACTTTAAATAAACTGCGCTCATAGCGATTGTTCAGCTTCTCAAAACTACGATCAAACCAAGCAAAAACACCTTTTTTCTGATGATCTTGATCAATCGGCTTTAACATCGTTGCACATAAAGCTGGGGTTAATGTCAGTGCAAGGAATGCTGAGAATAAAATTGAAACCGACATGGTAATGGTGAACTGACGATAGATAATCCCCACCGAGCCTGCTGCCAAAGCCATCGGTAAAAATACAGCGGCTAACACTAAGGTAATACCAATAATCGGATTGGTAATTTCCTTCATGGCTTTAGATGTGGCTTCAACTGGAGATAAGCCTTCTGTCGCCATAATGCGTTCAACATTCTCAATGACCACAATCGCATCATCGACAATAATCCCGATCGCAAGCACCATACCGAACATGGTCAACACATTAATCGAAAAACCAGCAAGCAGCATGACTGAGAATGTGCCAAGCAATGCGATCGGTGCAACAATAGCTGGAATCAAGGTATAACGAACATTGTGTAAGAAGATAAACATGACAATAAAAACTAATGCCATAGCTTCAAGCAATGTCATGATTACTTTTTCAATCGAGACTTTTACAAAAGGTGCAGTGTCGTAAGGTATAGAGTATTTCATACCATCAGGCAATGCTGGGCTTAACTGTTCAATTTTCGCTTTGACGCCCTCTGCAGTCTTAACAGCATTGGCACCAGGGCTCATTTGTATCGCCACAGCTGTAGAGGCTTTACCATTTTCTAAAATCGCAAAGTTATACATCTGCGCACCAATTTCGACACGAGCGACATCCGACAGTCGAACATTGGCGCCATTTTGCTGAGCACGTAGACTAATATTTTTGAATTGCTCTACAGTTTCTAATTGACCTTGAGCCGTTAAAGGAATAGTAATTTGTTGCCCCGTCAAAGTAGGAACATCACCAATACGACCTGGTGATATCGGCAAGTTTTGGTTTTGGATGGCTGTATTCACATCTTGAATACTCAATCCATAAGAGATCAAATGGTCTGGATCGACCCAAATCCGCATAGCTTTCTCAGCACCAAAATTTTGGACTTTACCAATACCTTCAACCCGCTTTAATTCTTCAATCACATAGCGTGTCATGTAGTCACTGACATCAATTTCACTATATTTGCCATTCGGTGAACTTAAGCCCACCATCATTAAAAAACCAGATGATGCGGCGTCGACCATCAGTCCTTGTTGTCGCACTGTTTGAGGTAAGCGTGACTCAATGGCTTTAATTTTGTTTTGCACATCAACTTGTGCCAGTTCTACATCTGTACCTGGTTTAAATGTTGCGGTGATTGTTGCTGTTCCAGAACTATCTGAACTTGAACTGTAATACAGTAAGTTTTTGACACCTGACATTTCCCGCTCAATCAAAGTCACAACACTATCATTCAATGTTTTTGGCGTAGCACCCGGATAGGTCGCAGTAATATTAATCTGTGGTGGCGCAACACTCGGAAATCGCGCAATAGGTAACTTGGGGATGCTGAGCACACCTAACAATATAATAAATAAGGCGATTACCCATGCAAAAATAGGACGCCTAATGAAAAATTGAGACATTATTGCTGTCCTCCATTTTCCTGAGTATTTGTAGGTTGCCACTGCTTAATTTTTAGTTTTTGCTCAGGCTGTATACGATCAGCGCCTTCAACAATGACTTTTTCGCCTGCTTGTAGCCCTTGTGTTACTACATAGCTATTTTGATAACGTTGACCAAGCTGAACAGGCTTGCTTTGCGCTAAACCTTTTTGATTAACAATCGTAACATTGGCTTTACCGCTAATATCATGTTGAATCGCTTGTTCAGGTACTAGGAGTGCATTTTCAACTTGAGCTCGGCTCATATTGACTCGAACATACATACCTGGCAAAAGTTTTTGATTTTCATTATTGGCTAAAATTCGAATCGTGACATCACCAGTGTCAGGATCAACTTTAGTACCCGAAAATAGGATTTCACCTGTAACATGATAAGGTTTACCCTGACTATTCAGGATTTCAACCGTATGTTTGGTGTTTGACACGTCACCTTGCTGTAAAGCTTCCTGTAGTTTTTCATAATCACTAATTGATTGCTTCACATCGACGTAGACTTTATTAATCTGTTGTATCACAGCCATAGCATTTGTATCACCTTGACCAACCAGAGCCCCTTCAGTCACCAAAATTTCACCAATCGTTCCAGATATAGGGGCTGTAACAGTCGCATATTTAAGATTAAGCTGCTGTCTGCTTAACATAGCTTGCATTTGCGCCACGTCCGCTTTTGCTTTTTGATAATCTGCTTCCGTATTGTTGTATTCCTGCTGACTAACCGCATTTACTTTTACTAATTCAGTGTAGCGTTTTAACAGCACCTGCAAACGTGTCACCTCAGCCTGTGCACGGTTTAAAGTCGCTTGATTGCTTTTTACATCTGCCTGAAAAATTTCAGAATTTAATTTAAAAAGTGGTTGACCAGCTTGTACATAAGAGCCTTGTTTAAAAAGCACTTTATCAACAATTCCACCCACTTGCGGACGAATCTCAGCAATACGATAAGCTGCAACACGACCGGGAAGATTTTCAATTACATTTAAGGATTGCGGTAATACAGTGATGGTACTGACAACTGCCGGCGGCATTTCTGTTGGGGACTGATCAGCATCTTTGGATTGTGTACAGCCGATTAAAAATACAGTTGTAATAAGTATTGAACTTATTAAATGATGACGTGTTTGCATGCTTTTTCAGAGGGAGTTTTTAGATGCTAATATTTTGAAATAGCAGTGTTTATGAATTGCTGATGTTGTGTGGAGATTGTGTGGAGAGATTAAAATATTTATTGTTTAATGACACGCTTAAACAGCGTGGCTTGTAAATGGGTATAAATAATTTTGTAGTTCTACATTTTTTGATCGTATCTTAGTTTTTACTCATAGTTCATGAACTTTAAAATTCTAAACTAAGACTAATATCTACATAAGCAATTGAAAATAAAATACATAGTTTCTTTATAAATTTATGAAGTGAACTTTAGGTGAACATAAGTTAAATAGCATATCTAAGACTGTAGCCTACGCAACCTCAGTTGGTGCTACAGCTCGACATCGTGAATCCCAGTAAAATTATATTCACGATGCCGAGTACGCTAATGAACATAATATACGTTATGCCGAAATCTACGCGCGCAGCCTATCAATGTGATGATCTAACTTGATAAAAAACCGTTTGAGCTGATCTATTTCTCGATCGTTGTCTAATTCTGAATTTTGTAATTGTTCTAGTGCTGTCTCTAGCAGATCGCACATATATGAATAATCTTCTCTGGTTAGAACGCCTATTTTTCTGTCGTAATTAACTGTTTTGAACAAATGTGCATTTCGAATCATAAGTCTTTATCTGCATCTTATTTATGGACTGTGGTTCATGGTAAATCTACTTTTTTTATTTCATGTTTTCCTTAATGATCTGAATCGTGAATTGGAATTATAAAAAATAGTCTGTATCACTTTGAATTTTAGGAGAAATATGCTGCTCAACCCATGTTAACCATGCCCTTGTTTTAGCATCTATAAAATGACGCGATGGCAGTAATGTATAAACACCAATATCAGGTGATCTCCAATCTGCTAAAACACGGCGCAATCGCCCAGTACGTATAGCCTCAATCACAGCAAAAGTTGGAAGTAATGCGATACCCATATCTTGTTGCACCATGTCTAATAATAGTTCTGGTGTGTCAGCAATCAACTGCCCTGTAATATCGATTTGATACGAACAACTATCTTCACTTACAAGATGCCATTGCGGTGTAATCGATGGGTTCACTAATCTTAAACATGCATGTTTTTGTAGATCATCTAGTGATTTGGGTTCGCCATATTTTTCTAAATAAGCTGGTGATGCGCAAAGTAATGAAAATATTGTTCCAATTCTGCGAGCAACAAATCTGGAGTCAGCCAAAGATTCGGTGAGATATAAACTGACATCAATTCCTTTGGCTAAAAGGTCTGGCACATTCTGGGAAGTACGGTACTCAACCGTAAGCTCGGGATAGGTTTGACAAAACTCGGCCAGCATCGGAGACACATAATGATGACCAAAACTGGCCATACTCAAAACACGTAACTTGCCCTGCGGTTTGCTTGCCATTCCCATGGCTTGAGCTTCTGCTTCTTCCACCATTGCAAGCACTTGACGGCATTGCTCTGCATAAGCTGCACCAATATCGGTCAACGCATGCTGTCTGGTCGATCGTTGTAGTAATTTTGTACCTAAACGCCCTTCTAACTCGCTAATGAGTCGAGACACTTGCGCTGTTGTCAGTTCCATCTGCTCTGCGGCAGCGGTAAAGCTTCCACTATCAATGACTTTTAGGAAAGCATGCATTGCATGGAGTAATCCACCCTCAAGATTTTTGCGCATAACGTAAATATGTTTTTCTTAATTACGCATTGTTGCACCAGTCTGGATCACCCACAATGACATTAATGTACATACATTGAACAGTTTCATTGTCTTAAGTTGAACTGATCAATCTTTTTCCAAGTATGTCATTTACTCCAAATATTCAACGGGATGTTGAGAAAAGAAAGTAGCTCGATCTACAAAATTCAAAGGAGATATAAATGAATATAGCGACAAAATTTACCCCAAATAAAATTCCAACCAAGGATGTGTCACTTGAAGATAAATATCTCAGTGATGACGGTACTGCTTATATGACAGGTATTCAGGCTATGGTGCGTTTACCACTCGCGCAAACACGGCGGGATACTTTAAACGGTTATCATACTGCTGGTTTTATTTCAGGTTATCGTGGTTCCCCTGTCGGAAATTACGATAATTTTCTCTGGCAAGTTGAAGGCATACTCAAAGACCATCATGTTGTTTTTCAACCCGGTGTAAATGAAGATCTCGCTGCTACTGCAATTTGGGGTACCCAACAAGCCAATCTCGCAGGGCAAGGTAAATATGATGGTGTAACGTCTTGGTGGTATGGCAAAGGCCCTGGGGTAGATCGTTCTGGAGATGTTCTGCGTCATGCCAATCTTGCAGGAACATCAGAACGAGGTGGTGTGGTTGCCTTCTTTGGTGATGACCACTCTTGTAAATCGTCAAGTATTCCACACCAGTCAGAATACGTGATGATTGGTTGTGGCATTCCAATTTTTTACCCGACTTCAATACAGCAAATTCTTGATTTAGGTGCTCATGCGGTTGCCATGTCACGCTTTGCGGGTGTATGGACATCAATGAAGTTGGTCAGTGAAATCGTCGAAACCTCTGCTTCTGTTCATGTGGATTTAGATCGAGTTACTCCTGTTTTACCCCAAAATATTCAAATGCCTGAAGATGGTGTCAATATACGTTGGCCTGATCACGGCATTCAACAAGAAGAACGTCTTTATAAATATCGCTTACCCGCTGTATTGGCTTATGCACGTGAAAATCAACTAAATCAGGTGACATGGCATTGTCCTGATGCGCGTATTGGCATTGCAGCAAGTGGTAAAGGTTATTTAGATACGATTGAAGCGTTACGTATTCTCGGAATTGAAGGTGAAACGGCCCAACAGCTCGGATTGAGAGTGTATCAAGTTGCTTTAATTTGGCCTTTAGAACCGCAAGGTCTGCGTGAATTTGCCGAAGGTTTAGAAGAACTGATTGTTGTAGAAGAAAAACGCCCGATTCTTGAAGCACAAATTAAAGATGAACTCTATGCGCTTCCAGATGGCAAACGCCCGCGTATCATCGGTAAAGCGAGTGATGGAAAAGGTGAATGGAGTACATCGATTGATGAAGCGCCTTTGATTGGTCACTATGAATTCCAACCTGAACCGATTGCAAAAATGTTGGCTGCTCGATTCTTAAAATTAGATCTTCCAGAAAGCTTAAAAACGCAAATTCAAAATAGACTTGAGCTGTTACAAAAAGCAGAGCACGAGTCACGGCGTGTTTTAGATATTGCAGAACGTAAACCTTTCTTCTGTAGTGGCTGCCCTCACAACTCATCAACTAAGTTACCCGAAGGCAGTCGTGCACTGGGCGGGATCGGTTGTCATTATATTGCCGTGTTACAAGATCATGACACAGAAACGTTCACGCAAATGGGTGGTGAAGGTGTGAGTTGGGCTGGTGCTTCTCATTTCACCAATGAAAAGCATATTTTTGCCAATCTTGGCGATGGAACCTATTTCCATTCAGGTTATCTTGCTATACGCCAAGCGATCGCTGCAAAACTCAATATAACCTACAAAATTCTCTATAACGACGCAGTTGCAATGACAGGTGGACAACATGTCGATGGTCATCTCAGCGTGGCACAATTAACACGACAACTCGATGCTGAAGGAATCACAAAACAAGTCATTGTTACGGATGAACCTGAGCTGATTCATGCTGAAGAAGGTATTGCTGCTCATGTCGAGATTTACCACAGAAATGAATTAGATGATGTCCAACGCAAATTACGTGAGATTTCTGGGGTTACGGCGTTAATTTATGTTCAAACCTGTGCCAGTGAAAAACGTCGTCGTCGTAAACGCAATGCTTATCCTGATATTGCAGAACGCGTTTTTATCAATACTGAAATTTGTGAAGGTTGCGGTGACTGTTCTAAACAATCGAACTGTTTGTCGATCGAACCTGTTGAAACGGTATTAGGAACCAAACGTCAAATTAATCAAAGTAGTTGTAACAAAGACTTCTCTTGTGTCGAAGGCTTCTGTCCAAGTTTTGTGACAGTCCATACTCGTGATATGAAACGTCCAGAAATATTCAAAGGTATCGAAGCTGGCTGGCCAGAAAATCCTATCCTTCCTGAACTAGATCAACAACCTATCCGGATCATGGTCGGCGGTGTTGGCGGTACAGGTGTAGTTACAGCGGGTGCTTTACTTGGAATGGCTGCTCATTTGGAGGGTAAAGCTACACGTATCATGGATATGGCTGGGCTTGCTCAAAAAGGTGGTACGGTTTATTCCTACATACAACTCGCTACAGACGATGATCAAATCTCCGCAACCAAAATCCCTGCGGGTCAATGTGATCTTTTAATTGGTGCAGATGCGATTGTTGCAGGCAGTAATGCGGCACTTTCTCGTCTAAAATCTGACGCTGTTATCATCGTCAATGAAGATGGTTCCCCTACTTCTGATTTCCTTCAATCTCGTGATTGGTATGCGCCAATTACAGATTTGATTCACCGACTTCGTGGTCGAACGACTCAAGGAAAACTCACATCTTTACCTGTAACACGTATTGCCACACAGGTTTTAGGTGATGCAATCTTTGCAAATCAGATCTTACTTGGCATGGCTTGGCAAGCAGGTCAGATACCGCTTAAACGCGAAAGTATTGAAAAGGCAATTCACCTCAACGGTACGGCTACTGAAAAAAACCTTGAAGCTTTCCGTATCGGTTGTCATTTGATGAGTGAGCCTGACTTAGCCAAACGCATTATTGCAACCATACCAACAACGCGTAAACCAACCACGTTGGCCGAACTTGTTGAAGATCGTACAGCGCGTCTGGTCGAGTATTGGAATCAAGATTATGCAACGCAGTATCGAAATCTTGCTGAACAAGCTACCAAAGTATTACCCGAAGAACTCGCTGGAACCATTGCGACACAGCTGTATAGAGTCATGGCGTATAAAGATGAATACGAAGTTGCGCGCTTACTCACAGGAAAAAGCTTTAAACAAACGATTGAAACGCAGTTTGGCAAAGGTCTACGTTTAACCTATCACTTAGCACCACCAGCTTTGGGTGCTCATGGTGTCATACGCAAACGTGCTTTCGGATATTGGATACGCATTCCGATGATGATTCTTGCTCGCCTACAGTGGCTCAGAGAAACTTTTCTTGATCCATTCACTTTACAGCAAGAACGTCAAAAAGAACACGCTTGGCGTGATCGTTATATCGTATTTGTCAAAGCCATCAGTTCTACACCTGAAAGTTATGACTTATCTGTTGCTGAGCAAATCGCTCAATTACCAGCGGATGTACGAGGTTTTGGTCATGTCAAAATGCAAGCGATGGATGTAGCGATACGACGTTGGGATGAGCTTTCTTTGAGTCTTCGTAAATAACATAAATAAAGGAAATAGATTTATATAAGTAGCTGATACAGGATCTTAGGTTGTATCAGCTACTTATCATTTGGCGATGTTTCAAAATGTATGTTGATCGTTTTAACACCGCAAAATTTTGACTAAAAAGTCTTAGATTTGAGCCTACAGTACATCATTAGATAACGTAGACTTTTTTATTACGCATTTTCGTGAACTAATCTGCTTATTGCTCCAGCGAACAGTACACATACCATCATTGTGTAGACATCTAACAATTCTAATATTGTTGAAGGGATTTCTTGCTTATTTTTTTCGAAAGCACCATAAAGATAATATTTCAAAGGTTCAAGATCATCGATCGATATCTTAAAATTTACGCGGTGGCTAATTTTATTTCTTATCTTATTCATAGCCTTAATTGAGGGTATAAGTTCCTTATAAGGCTCAGAAATTTGAAAATTAGATAATAAATTTATTTTTTGAGCAAAGGTCAACTTACAGTCATCCCAACTTAAAGTCTTATATTCAGCTTTTAAATACTCATCAAGATAGTGTTCTATTATAGGACTTACGCACTGTTATTTATAGACTCTCTGTGGTAGCAGATGATTTTTATCGAGAATAAAGTCATCAATGAAGTTTTTGATCATTGGTCTAAATAACTTCTTCTGCCAACGATATACATTTTCAAAGATCCGCTCAAACTGGTTCTTTTGTATCTCAACATAGGCCATCAAGGCTGAAAAAATATGATTCGAAATCAGTTTAGATCGTCTTACTTGAAACTTTTCAATATGACAAACCTGTTTAATCACTCGGTGATATTGCTCTATTTTCCAATGACTTGAATGTAATTCATGAAAATCCTCAAAGGACAATAAATCATCTTCATCTTGATGCACAATATAAAACCTCTGCTGTTCTTTTAACTGAGTCTTAAATAATTGTACAAAGCCAAAATCTTTGAGCCAGACCACTTGACCCTGATGGAA
>NZ_JACBEZ010000015.1:0-73354 GCF_013391465.1 Acinetobacter sp. SwsAc2
TTGACTCAAGCATTAATGCAGTACGATCTTCAAAGTTAAGATGATGGTATGACAATTTTATATACTCCATAAACCCTTTAAATTAATTAGGTGGTTTATGTCGCACTTCAAGTTTTACTCTGCCCAGTATTCTACATAACCCGTAATTCTCGAAGCTGTTGCTTATCAGGATAATATAGGCCACTCCCCCATAGATACATAGCCTACTGCCAATAGCTTATACATAGTAGCAATTGATCTGCTAACGACAGACAGTTTAGATCATCACCTTATGCAGGATAAATGCAAGTTAAGTACATCAATTATTATTTGAAAAAAGACCCAGTTATTCACGTCAGATGTTTGAATTGAGATCCAGCCAACTTAGGTATATCACTCTATGTCATGAAGTTAAATACACAGAAAAGATTAAAAAAGATAAATGCAAAATTATAAAAAATAAGAGTTTTTATTATAAGTTATACGCGTTATTTATTGATTATCTCTGCACATTTCAACAGTTGTATTGGTCACGAATTAAATGAAGCTGCAACTTTCCAGATTTGGTATAGCTCAAATACATTAAGTTATACATAAAAATTAAAAACTGAGTGTGTATATTTTCTTTGAATCATCCTATTTTATAATATGTTTTAACCTCAATTCTTTTGGCTTTAATTCACATAAAAAACGAATATGATTTAAACCCTACTTTTAAATAGTTTAACGTCAAACTACCCAAGGCTTGATCATAAAAAGCACCATTAGCTCCCCTATGCGCTTGTTTTGGTGCAACTCTAAAAACACTTAGAATCACTCAATTAATCCAAAGATTTACTCTTAACCAATTGATTTATAAAAATTATAATCAAAGATAAATCAAATTGATTAGATTGGCATAGATTCTGCATTTTTGTATTCCATCATGTATACAAGTTGGAATGCAAAAAATGAGTCAGAACAAATGCATTGGCTGGACACTTCAAGAATGGCAAACCGCTTATCTCAACCAAGATATTCATCTTGAAGATTTAATCGACTATGTAGCGCAATTACCACAACCTGATCATGCATGGATTTCAATTGCTACGACAGAAATACTTTCCCAACAAATTGAAGCCTTAAAACAAAAAGCAGATCAAGCCACAGACCTCAGCAAAGAATTGCCTTTATATGGTATTCCATTTGCAGTGAAAGATAACATCGACGTTACTGGTTTTGTTACCACGGCCGCATGCAAAGCCCTGACAACTGTTGCTACACAAGATGCTGAAACCATTCGCCTGCTTAAAAATGCAGGGGCCATTGTTGTAGGAAAAACCAATTTAGACCAATTTGCAACTGGTCTCGTAGGGACACGCTCTCCCTTTGGTGCAGTCAGTAACACGTTTAATGCTGACTATGTCAGTGGTGGCTCTAGCTCTGGTTCAGCCAGTGTTGTTGCTCGTGGCTTGGTGCCCTTTGCACTCGGAACAGATACTGCAGGCTCTGGCCGTGTTCCTGCTGCATTTAACAATATTATTGGACTAAAACCGACTAAAGGTCGTTTTTCAAATCGTGGTCTACTCCCAGCCTGTAAAAGTTTGGACTGTATTTCGATTTTTGCTTTAACGGTAACAGACGCCGACACCATTGCCCAAATGGTAGAACACTACGATGCGTTAGATAGCTATTCACGCCAGCATCCAAAGACTGCACCTGTGAAACTCTCGGCTAAACCGTATTTTGCTATTCCTCAAAAACTGGAATTCTTTGGAGATGACCAAGCTAAGTATGCCTTTCAACTGGCTGTAGAACAATTAAAAGTTCTAGGTGCTGAAATTACTGAAATTGATTTTTCAGCATTTGAACTGTTAGCAGCCCAACTCTATCAAGGCTCATGGGTGGCAGAACGTACGGCGGCAGTTGCCAAGTTGTTGGCACAGCAACCCGATGTTTTCGATCCGACAGTGCGCACAATCATTCAAAAAGGTCATGATTTTAGTGCAGTTGATGCCTATAACGCAGAGTACTTAAAGCAAGACTTAAGCCGAAAAATTCAAGATATTTTATCCCAATTTGATGCATTGATTGTTCCTACCTCCCCAACCATTCATACCCTTGTAGAAATGGAGCAGTCACCGATCAGTCTGAACTCTGAGTTTGGGACTTATACCAATTTTACCAACCTCGCCGATTTAAGTGCCCTCGCTCTGCCCGCGGGTTTCCGCACCGACGGTTTACCTTTCGGTATCAGCCTAATTGCACCTGCATGGTATGACCAAGCCCTGATTGAATTTGGAAAAATTTGGCAGATGCATTTGAACCTAAAGCTGGGTGCCTTAGACCGATATGCATCTATTCCAAAGCTACAGAACACAGTCTCTCCACATCATATCCGTGTTGCGGTGGTTGGCGCACACCTGACAGGAATGCCGCTGAACTTCCAATTGCTCACCCGTGATGCTGTGCTTGTGGAAACCACGCATACCGCTGAACACTATGCCCTATTTGCCCTAAATGGCACGATCCCACCTAAACCCGGTCTAGCCCGAGTCAATGAACACGGTCAGCAGATCATTGTTGAACTGTGGGATGTACCGACCGCTCGCTTTGGAGAATTTGTCGCAGAGATTCCGACACCACTGGGCATGGGCAATGTCGAACTGGCAGACGGTCGATGGGTGAAAGGTTTCATTTGCGAACCTTATGGCTTAAACGATGCCGAAAACATCAGTCACTTTGGTGGTTGGCGCGCCTATATCCAGCACCGTAACAATTCAAAAGTAGAACAAGCTTAGTCAAATTTAGGAATTTTAAAATGTTTAAAACTGTATTGATTGCAAACCGTGGCGAAATTGCCGTACGTGCAATTCGCACTTTAAAAAAACTGGGGATGACTAGTGTAGCGGTATATTCAGACAGTGACCGTTACGCACAACATGTCAAAGACGCGGACATTGCCATTGCTTTAGACGGCTTAAAACCATCTGACACTTATTTAAGCATTGAAAAATTGATTCAAGCTGCACAAAAAACGGGGGCTGAAGCTATTTTCCCAGGCTATGGCTTTTTATCAGAAAGTGCTGAATTTGCAGAGGCTTGTGAGAAAAATAATATTGCTTTTATGGGGCCAACCGCGACACAAATTTTAGAGTTTGGTTTAAAACACCGTGCACGTGAACTGGCGGCGGCTGCACAGGTTCCTATGACACCGGGTACAGGCTTACTTGAAAGCTTAGATGAGGCAATTTCAGCAGCTACAGAGATTGGTTACCCCATCATGCTGAAAAGCACCGCAGGCGGTGGTGGTATAGGTCTTACCCGCTGTGATAATGAACAAGCCTTAGTTGAAGCTTATGAAAGCGTCAAACGTTTAGGCGCACAATTTTTTAAAGATTCGGGCGTATTTTTAGAACGTTTTATTGACCGTGCGCGTCATGTCGAAGTTCAGATTTTTGGTGATGGCCAAGGTCAAGTGGTTGCATTGGGCGAACGCGACTGTTCATTGCAACGTCGTAACCAAAAAGTGGTGGAAGAAACCCCAGCGGCTCATCTGCCCGAAGCCACACGTCAAAAACTACACCAAGCAGCAGTTGAACTCGGCAAATCGGTCAATTATCGCAGCGCAGGTACGGTCGAATTTATTTATGATGCTGCACGTGATGAATTTTACTTCCTTGAGGTTAATACGCGCCTACAAGTGGAACATCCTGTCACTGAGATGGTGACGGGTTTAGACCTGATTGAATGCATGCTTAAAGTCGCTGCGGGCGATACACTGGATTGGACTGCACTTAGCAACATCCAACCGCAAGGTGCGGCAATTGAAGTGCGTATTTATGCAGAAGATCCAGTTAAAAACTTCCAACCCAGCCCAGGTGTACTGACCGAAGTTGTATTTCCAGACAATTGTCGTGTTGATACATGGGTTTCAACAGGAACAGAAATTTCGCAATATTTTGACCCAATGATTGCCAAAATCATCGTACATGCGGACACCCGTGAACAAGCCATTGAGCAACTAAAAAGTGTGCTCTCTCAAACTCGTTTAAATGGCATCAGCACCAATTTAGACTATGCACATAGCGTGATCTCTGATGAACGCTTTGCACAAATGCAAATCTGGACACGCTTGCTAGATGACTTTGACTACGTACCGAATGTGATTGAAGTACTCCAAGCTGGCACGCAAAGCTCAATTCAGGACTTTCCGGGACGTGTTGGCTATTGGGATATCGGTGTACCACCATCGGGTCCTATGGATGACTATGCTTTTCAATTGGCCAATCAAATTGTAGGGAATGATGCTAGCGCTGCAGGTTTCGAGTTCACCCTGCAAGGCCCAAGCCTCAAGTTCCACCAAGACAGTATGATTGCACTGACAGGTGCGCCATGCCCTGCGCAACTGGATGATAAGCCCGTGACCTTTTGGCAGCCGATTCACATTCGCGCAGGTCAAGTACTCCGCTTAGGACAAGTCGAATCTGGTTGCCGTAGCTATTTAGCCGTTCGTCATGGACTCGATGTCCCCCTATATTTGGGCAGTCGTTCGACTTTTGCTTTAGGTAACTTTGGCGGGCATGCAGGACGCGTGCTTCGTGCAGGTGACATGATCAAACTCGTCAACACAACCCATCCAAATAGCGATACACCTTTAGCCACGCAAGAACCACAGGCTCTATCTCCTGCACTCATTCCAAGCTATGGCAAAGAGTGGAAAATTGGGGTGCTGTATGGACCACATGGCGCACCTGACTTTTTTAAACCCGAATATATTGAAGAGTTTTTTGCCTCCGAATGGACCGTACACTTCAACTCCAATCGTTTAGGCATCCGACTGTCAGGGCCAACACCAAGTTGGGCACGTGAAAATGGAGGTGAAGCAGGACTCCACCCATCCAATGTCCATGACTGTGAATATGCCATTGGTGCAATTAACTTCACAGGTGACTTCCCTGTCATTTTAGCCAAAGATGGGCCAAGTCTGGGGGGCTTCGTTTGCCCTGTAACTATTGCCAAAGCTGAACTTTGGAAAGTGGGTCAACTTAAAGCCGATGATAAAATCAGCTTTTATCCTTTAACCGTTGAACAAGCCAATACCTTAGAACAACAACAAATTGAACGGATCGAAAATTTTGCTCATGCAGCCCTTAATTCTGAGCCACCAAGCAGTGACATTCCACCATCCGCAATTCTTGCCAGCTTAGAGGCAACTGATGTGTCTCCACGCACGGTATACCGCCAAGCGGGTGACAGCTATATTCTACTGGAGTACGGTGACAACGTTTTAGACTTGGCGCTACGCTTACGCGTTCATCAGCTCATGCAACTCATTCGCGCAGCCAATATTAAAGGCATATTGGAGCTGTCTCCCGGTGTACGTTCGCTGCAAATCAAATACGATGGACTCACGCTTCCACAGCATCAATTGATCGAATTTCTACTCAAGCTTGAACAGCAAATGGGAGATTTAAGCCAAATCAAGATTCCGTCACGGATCATTCATCTCCCAATGGCATTTGAAGACAGTGCAACTTTAGGTGCTGTTGAACGCTATCAAGAAAGTGTCTGTGCCAAAGCACCTTGGCTACCGAACAATGTCGATTTTATTCAACGTATCAATGGTTTAAACAGCCGAGAGCAAGTCAAAGAAATTATTTTCAATGCCCATTACCTCATTTTAGGCCTTGGTGATGTTTATCTCACTGCGCCCTGTGCAGTACCGATTGACCCACGCCACCGCCTATTAAGCTCGAAATACAACCCTGCACGTACTTTTACCGCTGAAGGTACTGTAGGCATTGGCGGCATGTATATGTGTATCTACGGTATGGACTCTCCGGGAGGTTACCAACTGGTCGGACGCACCCTACCCATCTGGAATAAGTTTAAAAAGAACAAACAGTTTGGCGACAAACAATGGTTTCTAAAATTCTTTGATCAAATCAAATACTTCCCCGTATCTGAGTCAGAGTTAGAGCAATGGCGTGCCGACTTTGAAAATGGTCAAGCACAAATTCAAATTGAAGACACTGAATTTGACTATGCAGCGTATTTACAACTGCTTGAAGATGAAAAAGACAGCATTGCCGAGTTTAAAGCACAGCAACAACACGCTTTTAGTGCTGAAGTGGGCTTATGGAAAGAAAGCGTTGATCATCAAGAACATCTGGTTGCAGAAGCACCTGATGAGACCGACTACAGTGCCTATGCAGCGCTACATGCTTCGATGACCGGTAATATTTGGAAAATATTAGTGGAACAAGGTCAGATTGTGAAAAAAGGGGAAACCATTGCTATTATTGAAGCCATGAAAATGGAATTACCGGTGTACGCTGCGGATGATGGTACTGTCAAAGCCATTATTTGTCGGGCTGGACAAACCGTTCATAGCGGAGAGCCTTTGGTTTATATGGAATAACGCATGCCGAATATGACACGTGCAGGTTCAAGTTCAGACAATTTGTCTGAACTTGTTTACCAGCAAATAAAAAACGATATTTTTGATTTCAAATTGATGCCTGGTGAACGTTTTACCGAATCCGAAATCGCCTTGAGCTATCAGGTCAGCCGCACGCCTGCACGGCAAGCACTATATCGACTGCAACAAGAAGGCTATGTAGAGGTAGCATTTCGTAGTGGCTGGACTGTCCGTCCGTTGAACTTGCAATACTACGATGAGCTGTATGAGCTACGCATCATGATTGAGCAGTATGCAATTCGAAAGTTATGCAGCAGTGCATCTCAGCCCTCGAAGGAAATGAAACACCTACACAAAATTTGGATGGTTGCACCTGAGCAGTATCTGTCAAGTTTAAAAGCCATGGCGAAAATTGATGAAGATTTTCACTGCGCATTGGTTCGCGCCATTGGCAATCAAGAAATGATCAAAATTCACCAAGAAGTCAGTGAAAAAATTCGCATTATTCGTCGCCTCGATTTTTCAAAAACAGATCGGATTGAAGCCACCTATGCGGAGCATCAAGCCATTTTGAATTATATAGCACAGCAACAGACGGAGCTTGCCGTTGAAAAGATCAGCGCTCACATTCAACAAAGTCGAGATGAGGTAAAAAAAATTACCTTAGGTATGCTCAGTCAGCATGCTGTTGTGAAAGCAAGTCGCTAAGCACTCGATCAACATTCCACTCTCAAATAAAAAAGGCGCTTCATGCGCCTTTTTTAGCCTTTTAATTTAAGCAGGAATACGCAGGACCTGGCCTGGGAAAATATCATCTGCATCTTTCAATAGCGGACGGTTGGCCTCAAAAATTTTATTGTACTGGTTGGCATCACCATAAAATGCTTTGGAAATTTTTGATAGATTATCGCCCGATTTAACTGTGTAGAACTTACTTTCAGGTTCAGGGCTAGCCACAGTGAGTTGATCATCGACTTGTGCCACATGGTCAATATTACCGACGGCTAAAACAATCTTTTCTTTATCGGCTTGAGTCTGAACTTGCCCTTTCACTGTCGCCAAATCCGTGGTGGAGTTATAGCTAACTGAAAGTCCCGTCACAGGTAAGCCCAATGCTTTGATATGACCCAATAACTTGTTGGCAATTTCTTGAGCAGATGGCTCTGCTGGTGTGCTTGGTGCAGCTTGAGGCTCGGCTGCTGCTGTATTTTTCTTACCAATGCCTTTAACAAAATCAAAAAGACCCATGTTTATGCTCCATCTTGTTATATCAGTGTTGTTATATTGAATGCTCAAAAATGAGACACCCTTTTTTATACCCAAAAAAGACAACAGATTTGGTAGCGAATAGTCCTCTTAAGGTAAAGCTTTGTAAGTTACCCCAGTAAATAGCAGATTTTAAAGATGAGTTAGGCGCTTTGCGTTTTTGAAAGGCATAAAAAAGCCACCCAAGTGGGTGGCTTTTCCATTCAGCAAAGCTGAAACAATATGTATTAACCTAGTTTCTTAGAAACGTAGTCAATCGCAGATTGTACAGTTGTGATTTCGTTAGAATCTTCATCTGGGATTGTGATGTCAAAGTCGTTTTCGAAAGACATAACAAGCTCAACAAGGTCTAAAGAGTCAGCACCTAAGTCATCCATGAAAGATGCTTCGTTTTTGATTTCTTCAGCCTTAAGACCAAGTTGTTCTGCAACTGCTTGCTTGATGCGTTGTTCGATATCGCTCACAGGAATTCTCCTCATTGCTTGTGGCGTTTTTAATGCCGTTAGTTTAATTGAATCTTTAAAATTTTGAAAGTTTATCCATCAGCCAATTAGCTCATGTATAGACCACCATTTACATGCATTACCGTACCAGTAATGTAATTTGCTTTGTCTGATGCCAAGAAGCTCACCGCATTTGCAATATCTTGTGGATCACCTAAACGGTTCAAGGCCACTTGATCGCTCATTTTTTTACGGATATCTTCGCTTAATTGCTCAGTCATTTCTGTTGCAATAAAACCAGGCGCCACTGAGTTTACAGTGATTTGACGGCTACCCATTTCTTTTGCAAGGCTACGGCTAAATGCTTCAATACCAGCTTTCGCTGCTGAATAGTTGGCCTGACCTGGGTTAGCAAAATGTGCAACCACAGAACTAATATTAATAATTCGCCCAAAACGCGCTTTGGTCATACCTTTTAAAACGCGTTTCGACAAACGGTAAACTGCTTTTAAATGGATATTTAAAATGTCATCCCAGTCATCTTCTGACATACGTAGTAACAAATTATCTTTGGTAATCCCAGCATTGTTCACCAAAACCAACACAGGGCCATAGTTTTGTTCAATGTCAGTGACAAGCGCATCAATGGCAGCACCATCACGAACATCAAGCACTTTACCTGCACCGTGTTCACCGAAGCTTACAGCAAGTTTTTCTGCACCTGGCTCAGATGTCGCAGTACCCACAACAAAATAACCGTCTTGAATAAGTTGCTGAGCGATGGCAGCACCAATCCCTCGACTTGCACCTGTCACGAGTGCAATTTTGCGTTCCTGTGTCATGCAATTTTTCCTTCAGCCACTAAAATGGCATTTAGTGCATCTTCCAAGCGTGATTTACTATCGAGTGGAAATGCTTTTTCAATATTAGGTAGACGTTTTGCCAAGTTTGCCAAAACATTGCCTGGACCACACTCTGCAACATATTGGATCCCTTGATCCTGAATAAACTGCATTGTTTTGGTCCACTGTACAGACTCATATAACTGAGCTGTAAGTGCTTGGCGGACTTGTGCTACATCTGTAGCAATTTCCGCGCCCACATTTTGTATTACAGGTATGCTAGGCAGCTCAATGGCAGTTTGTTCCAAAGCTTGCGCGAACTGTTCTGCAGCAGGCTTCATCAATGAACAATGCGATGGAACAGAAACTGGTAATGCAATCGCTTTGCCGCTGTTTTCTTTGGCTAAAGCCATGACTGCTTCAACTGCTGCTTTTTCACCAGCAATCACCACTTGACCCTGAGCATTGTAGTTAGCCGCTTCAACTGAACCTTCAGCTTGACTCGAAACTTGTTGGCATAAAGCAACAACTTGCGCATCATCTAAACCTAAGATTGCTGCCATTGCACCCTTACCTTGAGGTACAGCACTTTGCATTAACTTGCCACGCAAGTTTACCAGCTTGACTGCATCGCCTAAGCTTAGACTTCCTGCTGCAACCAACGCACTGTATTCACCAAGTGAGTGTCCCGCCAAATACTTTGGTGCAACACCACCAAGTTCTAACCATACACGCCACAAAGCAATGCTGGCAGTTAACAATACCGGTTGGGTAAATTCAGTTTGGTCTAAACCTTCACCAGATTGTGCAATGTGCCACAAATCGAATCCAACCGCTTTAGAGGCTTCTGCAAATGTTGCTTCAACACTGGCAAATTGTTCTGCCAATTCAGCCAACATGCCAACCTTTTGTGAACCCTGACCGGGAAATACAAAAGCTGTTTTTGTTGCCTGAGCGACTTGATCAAGTTGTTTCGCAGACATAAAAAAGTCCTTTCTTGTCTTTGCTCTCGTTTATGGAGCGAAAATTTAACACTTAATTTAGGTCGATGTAATTGCCAAATACAACAAAAACAGCAGCGATAAAAATTCGACAACAAAAAAAGGGAGCTTTACGCTCCCCTTTTTTCGACTAAGCTTTAAGCTTAATGCTTCGACAATTATTCAGCAGATGCTTTAGCGAATAATTGACGACCACGGTAGATACCATCTTTAGATACGTGGTGACGACGGTGAGTCTCGCCAGTAGCTTGGTCTACAGTTAATGCATTCTCGGTTAAAGCGTCATGTGAACGGCGCATGTCACGGCGAGAGCGACTTTTACGGTTTTGCTGAACGGCCATGATGGCTCCTTACAAATCGAAAAATATGGATCAGAACAAATTCAGTTGTCTTATACGGAAGAGTATAACACAAAAATTAGTTAAGTTTACCCTTCAAACTTGCCAAAACATCAAACGGATTATCCCGCTTTTCTTCAACAAGTTCTTCAACGGCAGGTTGGTGCTTATGTTCACAAGCGTCATGCTTAGCAGACAAAGGCATCAACAATAACAATTCATCTTCTATCAGAGACAGTAAATCAGCCGTCGCAGGCGCATCATAGCTACCTTTCGTCGTTGCTTCACTTTCACCTAAGACGATGAAATCAGCATCCTCATCCAAGCGCTCTATCAGTGACTCATCATCCACTAGAGCTAGATGAAAATCTGAAACGAGTTCAATGTTTACCGTGCCTAAACAGCGCTGGCATTCCATTGGAACGTTCGTTTCAACGTGACCATCTAGCCATACAATACGATGATACGCATCCATTGATAGCTTACAGTCTATGTTAATCAATTGATCATCAATTGATCCAACAGCTTCACGGGCTATACGAGCAAAGCGAGACAATGGCAGTGTTCCTGACCATGTAAAGCCTTGTTCGGCCCATTTAAACGGCTCAATCTGTGCCGGAAAGGTATTTGCTGACATAATTAAGGCGGCAATTCTACAAATTCATCAGTACTCTGTCAAAGATTAAGATACAATTTTGTACTTATTTAGACAGACCATTTGGGTAACTTAAGTCATGCATCTGTTGCAGCCGCAAACAGAAGTGAGTATTTCATCACTTGTGAGCACAATTTCAACTGTCGATTCTGACATTTCAAACCGCCAAGTGCAACTCTCGACGTGGGAGAATTTGTGTACAGAAGCAGAACAAGTTGATTGGCTCATCTTACACTTTAATCGTTGGTTTTCCCACCTGAATGTCAACTTGGTTAAAGGTGACTTTGAACCTGAATATTTTCCCGCGATTGACAGCACCCCTGCACGCATCCAATTTGCCCATGGTTTTTTTAATAGTGCCTTACATGAAATCAGCCATTGGAGCATTGCAGGAGATAAACGCCGTCTACTCCCAGACTTAGGCTACTGGTATGCACCCGATGGTCGTACGGCTGAGCAACAAGCTTTATTTGAACAGGTTGAAATTAAACCACAAGCCATTGAATGGTTATTTGCCACAGCTTTTGGTCGGAAGTTCCGTGTTTCCTTAGACAATCTGACTGGTGAAGGTGGTGACGGCAACCGCTTCAAAGACCATGTTTTCGCTCAAGTTCAGGCTTATTTTTCAGGCCAAGCTCAATTACCACGTGATGCAAAACACTTCATTGACTGTATTTGCCTATGTACTCGTGCTGGCAAAACATTACAGAGCGATGAATTTCAAAGAGAAATGCTCGACTAAATTTAGCACGATTCACATTTTGGCCATTGAACAGCACCGAGATAAAGCGCGATAATGTTGAAAAAACCATCAGGAGATAAAAACGATGCTTCATTTAAGAGTCCATCCTGATAACCCTCAAGCACGCTCAATCAGCCAAGCAGTAGAACGGATTCGCGCAGGCGATGTGGTGGTGTACCCGACCGATGCCGCTTATGCCATTGGCTGCCAGATTGGGAATAAAAATGCCATGGAGCGGATTGCTCAAATTCGCGGCCTTGGGGCCAAACATCAATATGCCATCATTTGCGCGGATCTGTCCGATATTGCCACTTATGCCAAAGTCGACAATGCTATGTATCGTTTACTGAAAAACAATACACCAGCCGTGACCACGTTCATTTTGCCTGCAACCAGTGAAGTGCCTAAACGCTTGATGCATCCGAAGAAAAAAACCATTGGTTTACGTATTCCAAGTAACCCAGTGTGCCAAATGTTACTCAAAGAGTTGGGTGAACCACTACTAACCAGTACCTTAATCCTGCCGAATCAGGAAGAACCACTGGATGATCCCTATGATATAGAAATGCAACTATCAAAACGAATTGATGTGTTTATCGACAGCGGGCTGGGTACCTTGAGCACCACCAGTATTGTCGACTTATCAGGTGATCACCCTGAAGTGATTCGCCGTGGGCTTGGCGATGTCAGCGCATTTGAGTGATGCGCTGCATTTATTCGCTAGGGAAACTGAATCTCACATTCTCAAGAGATCAACATGACCCTGTTTATGGTTTTGCTCAATCTCAACCAATTTCCCGAGCAACATAATTTATATGTGCAGCGTCCTTGGACGCTTGAGTCCGAGACTTTGGTGCAACGCCATAGCTCAATCAACTGCATTATGTGGGAAAAGAATCTGTACAACTATTTCCTACCGATCTCGACCATCCAACAATATTTCAAATACCTCGAACCCAAAAATCTCTGCCTACAAGACAGCTGTCAGCGCATCATTGAATTTGCGCTACAAGCACCTGAGTAAATCTTTTCTTTGGCGTCAACTGACATTAACTTGAGCTTCAGCTACTCTCTTCACTCTTTCAAACCATTTATAAAATTAAAGCGTTGTCCATCACTAATCTAATCTCAATAAATCTGTATCACCCATCTAACTATCTGCAGCAAATCGATTATTTTGCAAACCACAGGACTAGGCCCTAAGTGTGCCAAGTTGTCTCAAACCCACCCCATTTCTGCAAATTTAGCTACGACATCAGTGGATAAAAAGCATCACACAAATAAATACTCTATATTTATTTACAGCTTTTTTTGTTATTTGGTCGGTGAAATCATGTATTCACACCGCAATTTGTTTTACACTAAGCCCTATTAAAATTATGTATTTTTTAAATCACCTCTACTTTTTCTCCTAAGTACTGATTCGAAAAAACATAATCATGCCTTTGAAAATTCGCGTGGCCAATAACTGTAATGAATCAATCCGTCCATAATGCCATGGAAGATCTCCCACAAATCCGTGTTATGGATGAGTGGCATGACTCCATCCCTGAGGATTTATATATTCCTCCCGCTGCATTTGAAATTCTTTTAGAGCATTTTGAAGGACCACTCGACTTTCTGATTTACCTGATTCAAAAAAATGGCTTTGACTTATTACAGTTAGATATTGCCCCGATTGCAGCGCAATACCTGTCTTATATGGATGCCATGAAGTCGCTTAACATTGAGCTGACAGCAGACTATATGGTGATGGCCGCGCTCTTGGCTGATTTAAAGTCACGTTTGCTATTGCCAAAAGCACCCAATGCAATCCAAATTGAAAAAGACCCAAAACAAGAGCTGATTGACCGTTTAGAAACTTACCTACGAATTAAACAAGCGGCTGAACGCTTGGGGCAAATGCCTATATTAGAGCGAGACACCTTCTCAACCAATGTCAGCTTAGGCCAAACTCTAGATAATAATGACGGTCATGATGTGCAACAGCTACGTGATGCACTGTTCTGTGTATTTAACCGACCTGAGCCGATTACCCATCAAATTGCACAAGAACCAGTTTTACTTGAAGAGCGCATGGCTTTTATTGAAAGCAAAGTCGCTTCAGGTGAAGTTTTAGTTTTTGAATCTTTACTGCGTCCCATCCAAGGTCGTATGGGCATGGTCGTGACGTTTATGGCCATTTTAGAGCTAACCCGTCAGCAACGTATTCAAATTGTGAGTTCAGGTGTTGAAGCACCGCTTTCGATACAAGGAGTCAAAAAATAATGTTAGAACAAACCGCTCCTGTAACAAATGAAGATAACTTGCATGAAGTGTTGATGCAGTTAGAAGCGATTATTTTTGCCAGTGATGCGCCTGTTTCACTTGCACGATTGAAAGAATCGTTCCAAAATCAATATAGCAAACAAGATTTACGCCAGTTTTTACAACAACTTGCCATGTTACAACATGGTCGTTCGATTGAACTGATTGAAACTGCTCAAGGTTTTCGTTTTCAAGTTCGAGCAAAATACCGTCAAATCGTTGCACAAACGTGGCCAGAGCGACCAACTCGTCTCTCGCCATCGCTACTCGAAATGTTGGCCGTGGTTGCCTATCATCAACCCGTCACTCGAGCAGATATAGAACAAATTCGAGGAGTCTCAAATAACAGTCAACTGTTACGCACGTTATTTGATTGGAACTGGATTAAAGAATCTGGTTTTCGTGAACTCCCAGGAAGACCTGCGTTGTTAGTTACGACGCCCCAATTTTTAAATGCATTTGGCCTAAATTCTTTAGGTCAGTTGCCTCCCCTGCAGGATGCCAAGGAAGCTTTTATGGCGCTCGATGCGAATGCACCGAAGTCGTAAATAGGTGAACTGTTGATGATAATTTCTAAGGTTATGCTGTCATGAGTGAAAAGTTGCAAAAGGTACTCGCACGAGTTGGTTTGGGTTCTCGCCGTTATATGGAAGAAGTCATTGCCGCTGGTCGTGTGAGTGTCAACGGCCAAGTTGCCCAAGTAGGCGAACGTATTGAACCAGGTGATGAGCTTCGCATCGATGGTCGTAAAGTATCGTTCCAAATTGAAGATGAAATTCGTCGTCGTGTTCTGATTTACTATAAACCAGAGGGCGAAATTTGTTCACGCAATGACCCTGAGTCACGTCCAACGGTATTTGATCAATTACCTGCAATCGCGAATGATCGCTGGGTGATGGTGGGTCGTCTGGATATTAACTCAACAGGTCTACTATTGTTCACAAATGATGGCGAACTCGCGAATCGCTTGATGCACCCATCAAATGAAGTTGAACGTGAGTATGCTGTACGTGTTATGGGTGAAGTGACGCCTCAAATTAAGAACAACATGCTCAAAGGTGTGGTGTTAGATGATGGCCCAGCGAAATTTGAGTCATTCTCTGAAATTGGCGGTGAAGGGATTAACCGTTGGTATCAAGTGGTGGTAAAAGAAGGTCGTAACCGCGAAGTACGTCGTATTTTTGAATCGCAAGGTTTAAAAGTCAGCCGTCTACTCCGCACACGTTATGGCACGGTTATTTTACCACGCGAACTACGTACCGGTCGTTGGATGGAGTTGGACAAAAACGACATCGACAACTTAACCAAAGCGGTTGAGCTAAAGCCGCGCCAAGGCACTGGTTTATACGGCATGGCAAAACGTCGTACTGAACGTATGCAAGAAAAACCAATGGCTGCGCGTCGTGGTGGTTTCTTACGCCAACAGCGCCGTGACAATGAAGATGAAGGCCAACAACAAGCGAAGCCAGCTTTCAATCGTGAACGCCGTGAAAATCCAAATGGACATAGCCAACGTCGTCAGGACAATGCACAAACTGGTTATGGTCAACGTGAACCACGCCAAAACTCAGGCTATGCACAACGTGACAGCCGTCCAGAGAACTTTGGCAACAAAGGCACTTATGGTCAACGCGACACGCGTGATGAAAATGCGCCACGTAAACCTTTTGGAAATAAAGGCTTTAAAAAGTTTTAATTTTTAAAGTCAAAATTTGAGCCACTTTCGAGTGGCTCTTTTTATATGTGTTTACGCTGCAATAATCACTTTCTATTCTGTAACACGAACAAGCTGCAAGCTCCTCATAAAAAACGCCCAACCTATTGAGCGTTTTTATTCTCCCGCCAACAGCCACCACCCATTCATGACACACTTTGTGGAATAGCACTGAGTAAGCGTTTGGTATATTCGTGCTGCGGTGACTGGTACAAATCATCTGAATTGGCTATTTCCACCAAATCACCATGGTTCATCACCATGATTTGATCTGAAATATATTTCACCACTGATAAATCATGTGAAATAAAGATATAACTCAGTCCAAATTCATCCTGTAAATCTTGTAGCAAATTCAGTACTTGGGCTTGTACCGAAACATCCAATGCTGATACCGACTCATCACAAATCAAAACCTCAGGTTTTAAAGTTAGACAGCGGGCAATAGCAATACGTTGACGCTGTCCGCCTGAAAACTCATGTGGATAACGATAAAAAGCCTGTGCAGGTAAGCTCACGCGTTCCAACAAGTCCAAAGCCATCTGTTTGCGTTCAGTATCATCCGCCCCGATACGATGCACTTGCATCGGCTCCATTAAAATCTGCCCTACAGTAAAACGAGGATTGAGTGATGCATAGGGATTTTGGAAAATGATTTGAATCTTGCGTTGATACCGAGCAAACTCTTTTTCTGACATGGCCAAAATATCTTGACCTTCAAACAGCGCTTTTCCTCCTGTCGCCTCCTGTAAACGCATCAGCAATAATCCAATGGTGGTTTTCCCCGAACCAGACTCACCCACCAAGCCCAAAGTCTTGCCTTTTGCCAGTTGGAAACTCACGCCTTTGACCGCTTGAAACTCCTCTTTGCCGAATAATCCTTTACGACTATAAAATGACTTTTTAAGGTCACGTACATCTAAAATGATCTCTTCTTGGCCAGTTAAGCCGCGAGATCTTTGTTGAAGTGACTCGACATCGACAGTATGCGTTTCAATATAGTCATCGCCCTTTTGTTGCATAAAGTCACTGATCATGGGCAAACGCATGGGACGTTTAGATAGTTGCGGACGGCAATGCAACAACGCTTTGGTATAGACATCTTGAGGGCGTTCAAGCACATCTTTAACCCTGCCTTGTTCACGAATTTGACCCTGCCGCATTACGATAACCTGATCGGCAATTTCCCCGACCAAAGCCAAATCATGGGTAATAAACAGCATCGACATTTGATGCTTCTTCCGCAACGACTCCAGCAAATTTAAAATTTGCTTTTGAATGGTGACATCCAGCGCTGTCGTCGGTTCATCGGCAATCAATAGTTTGGGTTTACACGCAATTGCCATGGCAATCATAACACGCTGCTGCTGCCCACCCGACAATTGCCCCGGATATGCATCAATCTTGGTTTCAGGAGATGGAATCCCAACTTCTATCAAGAGTTCCAAAGCACGTACACGCGCCTGCTTACGGCTCATGCCCAAATGTAACTGCAAAATTTCTGCAATTTGTGAACCTACCGTAAACACAGGATTCAGTGATGACATCGGCTCTTGAAAAATCATGGCAATATCTTTGCCGCACTTTTTCCGCATTTCACGGCGCGGTAAGTCGAGTAGGTTTTTCCCCTCAAACAGAATTTTACTGTCCAAAGCAATTTGACTACTTTCAGGAGGCAATAGTCCCATGGTCGCTAGCGATGTGACCGACTTCCCACTGCCTGACTCCCCAACCAAGGCCACAGTTGTATTCACTGGAATACTAAAACTGATGCCTTTGACTGTTTCAATGTACTGCTTTTCTTCATTTTTAAAGCTGACACGCAAGTTTTCCACCTGAAGTAAGGCTGGCGCTGTCATATGATTGAGTTCAGACATTCTCATGCTCCTATTTCAGTTTCGGGTCTAATGCATCTCGCAGTGCATCGGTAAACATTGAAAATGCAGTGACCAGAACAGCCATCGCCACAGATGCAGCCGCTAACTGCCACCACTTGCCTAAAATCAATTCACTTTGCGCCTCATTCAACATGCTGCCCCATGACACCACACCGACAGGGACACCAAAACCTAGGAAGCTCAAAATCACTTCTGACTTAATAAAGGCCACCACTAAAATTGACATTTGAACCAGTGCAATATGACTGACATTGGGAAATATATGCACAAAGATACGTCGGCTATGACTCACTCCAATCGCTTTTGCCGCCAGCACATATTCCCGCGAAGTATGCTTCATATATTCGGCACGAATTAAACGATATACTCCCGTCCACCCCGTTAAACCCAAAATCAAAACAATGGATAAGACGCCTTTTTGTTGTAGTACTGCAGCAATCGCTAAAACCAAGAGCAGATAAGGAATCGAAGTAAAAATGTTATAAAACCAGTTCAAGACATCATCGATCCAGCCACCAAAGTAGCCCGAAATTGCACCTAGAACGGTACCAATCACGACAGCAAGAAAAGCTGCGACTAAGCCCACAATAATTGATGTTTCTGCGCCTTTAATGGTTTTCAGTAAAACACTTTGTCCCCATTTGTCGGCACCTAAAATCAGGCTTTGCTTGAGTTCCGCTTGCTGATCTAGTAAATGACCATCCAGCGCTTGGTCAATCGCTTTCATGTCTTCAGCTAAAGGATCAACAACCCCATAGTAATCAATAGCACCACCTACACCCTGTTCAGCAGCAATTTCTGCGTTGAGCTCACGAATCACATCTTTTAAAGGATCGACAGGGTTTTCAGGCACAGCCGCTTCGACTTTTTGTGTTTCACTTTGCGTAGCAGGTATCGCTGCTGCACCGATAAACGTAGGCGGTGCATAACTCACCGCGACTTCTTTATTCCAGTCTTTTGCAATCAATCCTGTGGATGACAAAATTAACAGCACCAAATAAAACAGTACGATTAGGAGGGAAAACATGGCGATTCGATCGCGCTTTAAACGGCGCATGGCGAGTTGCCATAGCCCTGTAGATGCTGTTGTAGGTTCAGCAGTATCTGGTTTTCTTTTAGTGAGAACACTGAGCATAATTCACCTACTTCAACTGTACACGTGGATCGACCCATTTATAAATCAAATCGGCAATCAAGTTGAAAAACATCGTTGCGAGAGCAACGTACACAGTAATGGCTTTAATCACAGGAAAATCACTACGCTCTACCGCAATAATCACTTCACGACCAATGCCCGGAATACCAAAGAAACGCTCAATCAAAAATGCACCAATCAGCAAAGCAGGCAAACTTGCCATCACGTCTGTAATAATTGGAATCGAGGCATTGCGTAGCACATGCACACCTAAAATGCGCCGTTCGCCAATTCCTTTGGCACGTGCAGTACGAACATAGTCTTGATTGACTTCATCCAAAACAAAACTACGATACAACCGTAAAGTCGGGGCAATACTGACCACCAACATGATCAGAATAGGTAATAAAGCATACTTAAACAGGTTTTCGCTAAAGCTATCACTCCAGCCTTGGACTGGAAACCAGCTCAGCTGATAGGCAAAGACATACTGAAAAACAATGATATACACCAAGATACTGATCGACATGCCAATCGTACACAGCATCATCACCATACGATCCGTTAAACTGCCGCGTACCGCTGCTACCGCCAAAGCCAACACAATAGAAATGATGGTTTGTAAGATCGTCAGTGGAATGAGCAAAGTCAGTGAAGGCCCGAGTCGTGTCGTGATGATTTGCGATACTGACTCTCCTGTACTCCAACTTAACCCATAATCAAAAGTCAAAATCTGCTTAATGAAAATCCACAGTTGCACATAATAGGGCTGATCGACCCCAAGCTGCTGTCGGATATTTTCAATCTGTTCAGGGTTCGACATTTTCCCTGCCAAAATATAGGCAGGGTCGCCACCGACCCAGTTAAACAAGAAGAAAATCAGCAACACCACCCCAAGCATGGTCGGGATCATTTGCCAAATTCGACGAATAATATATGCCAGCATAAAAATGCCCCTTATTTCACCCGTTGACCGGTAATTTCATCGAAAAAGGCTTTGTTATCAGGTTCACGACCCAAAAAGTCTTTGACCAATGCTTTGGCAGGTTTTTGACCACCTTGGGACAAAATGGTTTGACGATAGTGCTGTCCCACTTCAGGGTTATTTAAGTTATCACCAAAGGCTGAAAGCATGTCCAACGCCATCACTTCTGACCACATATAACCGTAATACCCGACTTGATAACCGCCCATGATGTGACCAAACTGCCCCGGAAACTCGGTGGTTGGAACATAACCCAAAGCCGTTTCCCCTTCCATTTTTTCCCAAACCTTTAAGGGCTGAACCTCTCGTGCATCACTGCCATGTAGCGCCATGTCATACTGCGCATACAACGTCTGACGAGCATAATGCAAACCACGCCCATAACTATGCACGGCATTGAGTTTGGCAATCAGCGCATCATCCACACGTGGGCAGTCAGGTTTGCAGTAGTCCGCCACCTTTGACAAAGTCTCTTTGCGTCGTGCCCATTCCTCATACATTTGTGACGGGGCTTCGACAAAGTCTCGTTCAACTGAAGTTCCTGACTGAGATGAAAAACGTGTGTTAGATAAAATGCCATGCAACGCATGACCAAACTCATGTACAAAAGTTTCTAACTCATCGCTATTTAAACCATTGCGGTTAAAGTTAGTGACCAGTGCTGAAATTGGTTTGCGCCCTGTTAGGCTACTTCCGCCATAAACACCCCACACAGCAGCATGTCCATATTTGCCTTTACGTGGAAATTTATCCATATATAAACCACCGAGCAGTTGCCCTGTTTTGGCATCGGTCACATCGTAATATTCCACTTCATCTTGCCAAACCTCGACTTTGGCAGGCTTAAACTTGATGCCATACAGGTTTTCAGAAATGGCAAATAGCCAGTCTTGAGAGGCTTGCGTTGGAAAATACTGACGTAGCTGTTCTTGGTCGACCTGATACTTGGCTTTGCGTAATTTTTCACTCCAATATGCTTCGCTCCAACGCTCAATACTAGCTTGCTCAACAGGAATATTTAAACTTCGCGCTTTAAACTCACGTAGAGTTTGGACTTCCTTTTTCTCTAGGGGTGCTACGGTAGCATGTACCTCTGCCAAGAATTTATTCACGGTTTCAGGGGTTTTCGCCATACGACTTTTCAGTACCCACTCGGCATAACTGGACTTACCAAACAGTTTGGCTAACTCATAACGTAAGTCCATGGCTTGCTTCAGCAGCGCCAGATTTTTCTCACCGCCACGTCGGGTAAATGCAATTTGATAACGCTTACGTGCATCATCGTTATCTGCCAACTCCATAAAAGGACGATAATCGGGATACTCAAAACCGAGTAAATAATTGCCTTTGTCATTTTTCTTTAAGCCGTCGATATAACTTTGTGGCAGGCCTTTTAGCTCATCAAGGCTAAATTCGAGTTTTTCAGGATTATCACGTACATTACGCGCATACTCTTGTTCAATTTTTGCCAGTTCATCAAAAATCGCTTTTAAGCGTGCTTGTTTATCCGCTGAAAGCTGTATCCCAGTTTTTTCAAAGCCCTCCAAAATATCTTCACGGAACTTGGCTTCAATCGGATCAGCAATTTTAATTTTCTTAATTTGTTGATATAGCTTTGGATTCTGATACACATCGGTTTGGAATTGGCTAATTTTAATTTCACAGTCTTCAGCCGCTTTACGCAGTGCTTCATCAGGGTCAACATTGCTATACAGACCAATCGGGCCGTAAAAATCTTCAAATGATGCAAAAATACGATCCCATTCAGCCAATATAGGCGCTGCCGCCGTTTCGTTTTTAAGGGGCTTATTTTCAAACGTTTTAAGTTGCTTTTTCACATCCGCAATTTTGGCATTACACATTGTAGGGATGTCTTTGGCTTGAAAGCTGGGTAATGTTTGGCGCGGTGCTGTTTCCGCCAAAGCCATCTGACTCATCCCTAGGCCCAACATGCACAATGCAGTGAATTTAAAATGTTGCTTTTTCATCATGACTCCAGTTTTGTTTAATTTCTATTTCTTCAAATCAATATCGATATACATCCACTCTGCGGGCAGTATGGGATGCTTTTTAAAACCAATCACACGCGGTTGTGCCAAGATATTACGGTAACGCGCACCAATCACCTGCACAGGCATATACACCTCTAGCAGACGCGACATTTTGGCGTAGATTGCATCGCGCTCTGGGCTCGGTATCATCTTTTGGGCTTGTTCATATAGGTGGTCATATTCAGGAATTTTGACGCAGCCATTGTTGGTGATCTTGATGTTCTTGCCATAAAACAGCTGCATAAAGTTATCTGCATCTGGGTAGTCTGCAATCCATGCTGATGCTTTAAACATGGTTTTACATTGTTTTTCTAATTTCAAAGCCTCAGCAAAAGGCATCGACTTGGTGGTCATTCTGATTTGGATACTGTCTAAAGTTTTCTTCCAAAACTCGGCCTGTTGTTGACTGCGTAAATTATTACCCGAAAGCGTCATCTCAATCACCAAAGGTTTCCCATTCGGCTGAGTACGCCAACCATCCGCAGCTACTTTATAGTGATAACGATCTAACAATAAATTTGCCGCTTTGACTGAGTAAGGAATACTGCTTCGATAATTGGGATCGTAGCCCACCACACCACTTGGAATCGGTGCTTGCAGTTTTTGCGAATCGCCTTTTTGTAAAATATTGATGTAGTTATCGGCTGAAAATGCCATCGCCATGGCACGGCGCAGGGCAATTTTATCTTTACTTAAGCCGCCGACTATTGGGTTTTGCATATTCCAATAATGATAGTCAATCGAAGGATCGGTGATCCGTGACAGCTGTACGCCTTTCTTGACCAATTCCGGTTTTAGTTTTCCATTTTGCAAGGCTTGAACCGTCAACTCACCATCTAAGGCAAACAAATCCACTTCATCTTTAATAAAAGACAACCAGCGTGATTGCCCCTCTTCCATTACCTGAATATCAATCTCGCCAATTTGCGGCATCTTTTTGCCTTGCATGGCTTTGACGATCTTTTGGTCCTCAGGCGTACTGGCTTTAAAGTTCCAAACAAAACTTCGGAAATCAGGATTGGCCTTTAAAATAATCCGCGAACCCGGCGTCCAACGACTGAGCATATATGGCCCCGTTCCTATTGGATGCCCCATCACAAAACCCGCTTTGTCACGATATTTTTCGATAACTTCCCGTGCAACCGCGCCTGCAGGCTGATGCGCAAGCAACATTGGAAAGTTCTGATCTGGGCTGGTCAGGCGAATAACCAAGGTATAACGGTCTGGTGTTTGCAAGCCCGCGACAGATTGGTCGTAATTGAATTTTCCCGTTTTCTTCGCCTGTTTCAGCAAAGCCTCCATCCCTAAGATTCGCCCATCAAATAACCAACTGTTGGGTGAATGCAAACTCGGATCCAGTAAACGCTTAAAGGTATACACATAATCAGCCGAAGTCAGCTCACGCTTTTTACCTTTAAACACTGGGTCTGCAGCAAAATAAATCCCCTTTTGCAAACGAATGGTATAGGTCAATCCATCCGGGCTCACCTCGGGTAAAGCCGCAGCTGTTCGTGGTACCAATTTCGCAGGTGAGGCCAAATAATCATAGGTAAACAACGTTTCAAAAATCGATCCATTAACATGGGCCGAGTACAAGTCATGCACGCCCGCAGGGTCAAAGCCTGTTTCAGCCACAGGAAAAACATAACGTAAAACTTTTTTCGGGTCGGCAGGGCTTTGTGCAAAACTGGAAACTGAACTACTCAGCAGAATGCTGCCTGCCAAAATCCCCAAACCCCATCGTTTCAATTTCTGATTTAGATCTCTCATTATTTTCTACATCTCAATTATTTTTTTATGGGCTGAATATCCAAATACTGCCAATTGGTGTTCATCATCGGATGTGCTTTAAAACCCTGAACTTGTGGATGTAACAACCAATTTCGAATACGACTGTTATGAATAATCCATGGATTATCGGCCTCAATTTGACGACTGAGTTTTTCATAAAATGGCAAACGCTGAGGAGGTGGTAAGGCCATAGCCTGCGTATAAAGTGCATCATAGGCTTTGGACTGGTAGCAACTGAGATTGCCCTGAGCCGAATTGGGCCCATACAGCAGTTGGGCAAAGTTTTCCCCTTCAGGATAGTCCGCAATCCAAGCCCCGCCCCAGATCATGTATTTACATTGCATCGCTGCTTTTAAATTGTCAGCAAAGTTACTCACCACAAAGTCAGCACGCAGACCAATCGCATCTAAATTTTTCTTCCACAGTTCAGATTGAATCACCGAACTGGAACTGTTTTCAGTCATAAACTTGAGCGTTAAAGGCTGACCATTCGGTAGTCGACGGTAACCATCTGCTCCCTTCTTATAACCGAAACGATCCAGTAATTTATTCGCCAAGAGTGGGTTATAGGCCACGCTACTCCGATAATTCGGATTAAAGCCTTGTACCCCCTCAGGCACCAACATCTCCGACTTCACCGCCTGCCCTTTATACAGTTGTTTAATGGCTTCTGCTTGGTTATAAGCCAGACTAATCGCACGTCTTAATGCAACTTTTTCAAGCCCAAAACCACCCACTGTAGGGTCTTGCATATTAAACATGGTATAGGTGATTTCAGCGTCTTTATTGGGAAAATGTTGAATGCCTTGCTTGACCAGTTCAGGTTTGAGTTGCTTACCATTTAAAGCCTGTGGTACCGCATTGGAAGTCAGTTTGTCAAAATCGAGTTGTCCCGATTTGAACGCGAGCCAGCGAGACTGTTCTTCTTCAATAATACTGACGCTGACTTTGCCGATTTGCGGCATTTTTTTGCCTTGCATCTCCTTGACCAGACGATTGTCCCAACTCGAACCTGTAGATTTAAAGTTCCATGTAAAACCACGATATTTCGGGTTGGCCACCAGTTCAATACGACTCCGCGGTACATATTTACTCAGTTGATAAGGCCCTGTCCCCACTGGATGCTGCGCAATTCGATCCCCATAAAACTCCACCACTTCCCGCGCTGTTCCACTAAATGTGGCATAGGCTAAGATATAGGGAAAGTTATAGTCAGGACGGGTCAATGTGATTTGTAGTGTGTATTTATCGAGGGCTTTTAAACCCGAAATCGCGGCATCATAATTAAACTGGCCTGTTTTCTTGGCTTGAGCAACAGCAGCATCGCCACCGACAATTTTGCCTTCAATAAATGAATAGGTCGGTGAGCGGTTTTTCGGGTCCATAATCCGCATCATGGAATAAATATAATCCTGCGCCACCAACTCTCGCGGCTTGCCTTTGAAGGCCGCATCATCGCTAAAATAAATATTGGGCTGAATTTTAAAGATATAGACTTTGCCCTCTTGTTCTATTTTTGGCATCGCCACTGCTGTATTTGGAACCAATTGAGCGGGGCGCGCCAAATAATCGTATTTTAAAAGTGGTTCAAAAATGGCTTGGGCAATACTACCACTATAAAAATTATAGGTTTTAACCGTATCAAAACCATCATCAGGCGCTTCATAAGCAATATTTAATACTTTGTTTGGATCTGCAGGCGACTTTGCATAGGCAGAAAAGCCAAAACCCATCGCAAGGGATAAAGCAGCAAGCTTCAGTTTTTTTGAATTCAAGTTCATACCTATACACATCTTTTTTTTAAGCAAGGTGATCTCATGCCATCCATGTTCAATGTCAGTGTTTTATTTTTCAGACAACACTGACAAAAACTTAAAACATAAACCCATGTTTTATAAATTAAATTTTAATTATCAAAATTTAAAAAACGGTCATAGGCAAATCTTCACCTCAGCAATAAAGCGAATATCATGCCACGCCTATTTTTTTATCATTCTAATTTAACATTTTGTAAGAAAAATATATGGATATTAATTAGTTATAAATGAGAGGCTCAACTCACATCGGAACATTTTGCCAATTAGTAGCTATTTTTAAACATTCAATTTAAATAAACTATTGCACAGATTTAATACACCAATGATTCAAATTCGAACATCACAAGAAATACAAAAAACCAAATAAAACATCACAAGCATTTATTTATTAAAGATAAATATTAAAATTTCAGTATAATTACAAATAAGATTTTGTATTAAAAATTCAAAAAATAACGACTCATTTTTGATCACTTATTATATGAATAATCTTTTTATGATTATTTTTTAATCGATTTATAAGTAATTTTTTGCCATTTTAATTTTTTAAATTCTAGAAAAATGAAAAAAAGTTACATAAATCCATACAAATAATAAAATAAAACAATATTTTCCAATAACTTAATTCACAGTCTTTTGTCTATCCCTGAAAGTTGGCATTTGCCTTGCACTCCATCAGCACAGCAATACCGCTAAATATAGAAAAAGAAGGGTTGAATTTACGATGCAAAAAAACAAACTTGTTCGATCTATGGGGACCCCAACCATCAGCAAATCACTACTTAAACTAAGTACCCTGACTTTAAGTATGATGTGTTTGTCTTTAGCTCATGCAGAAGAAACCGAAAGCTCAGTCTCAGCAGAACCAACTAAAAAAGTTGCTAAAGTGACTGTCACTGGCTCCTCTATCAAAGGAGTTGCAGCTCAAAGTTCTTCACCCATTACCGTCATTAAAGTTGAAGAGCTTGCGCAACAAGGCGTCACAACTGCCGAAGAAGCTTTAACCAAAATCAGTGCCAACCAAGCGGGTTACACAACCGCGCAAAACGTGGGGGCAAGTAATACCTCTGGTTCAACAGCTAACTTGCGTGGCCTAGGTCCAGACAAAACCTTAGTATTATTAAACGGCCGCCGTTTGGCTTATAGCCCTTTTAGTACCTCTGAAACCAACCTCAATACAATTCCTCTAGCAATGGTTGAACGAATTGAAGTCCTTCGAGATGGTGCATCCGCGGTATATGGCGCAGATGCCATTGCTGGGGTGATCAACTTCATCACAAAAAAACAATATGAAGGTTTCGGTATCAGCAGCGGTGTACTCAAACCCGAAGAAAAAGGGGGGGAAGAATACGATGTCTCTATCTTTGGTGGCTATGGCGACTTAGACGAACAAGGTTTTAACGTATATGGCGCAATCAGCTACCAAAAGTCTAAAGAAATTATGGCCAAAGACCGTAAAGTTAGCCGTCGTGGTGGGCTTTTACCTGAATTAGGGATCGATGCTGGCTCTGCGAATGGTTTTCCTGCTAACTTCTATGACCCAACCAGTGGTGTATTAGCCAATCCTTACGGTAATGCCAACTGTAATAACACTCCTAATGTCGTTGCGGAAGATGGTCTGTGTTTTTTAAACACTCAAGCCTTGATTGGTATTCAACCAGAAACAGAAGACTTATCGGCACTAGGGCGTGCAACGTTCAAACTCAGTGACCAATTCAACGCGATTGCTGAATATGTATATGCAAAAAATGAAGTCACTACCTCAATCGCACCCGATGTCTATAGCCGATCTGTGACACTTCCCAAAGGAAGCCAATACTATCCAGGTGAAAGTATCACTCCTGCTGTTCCCGGTTTAAGTGGTGATCCTTTACAACTCTACCTACGCTCACAAGCAGGTAACCGTGTTTCTAAGACAACCAATGAATCACATCGTATTTTTGCAGGGATTGAAGGTGAAGCATATGGCTGGAACATCGACAGCGGCGTGACCTATGCAAAAGGTAAAGCAAAGGACAGTTTCGTTAGTGGCTATTTAAATCGTAGTCAACTACAAGAAGGACTAGATAACGGTACCATTAACCCCTTTGGTCCTTCAGCGGATTCAAGTGTTTGGAGTTCATTAGAAGTCAGCGGTACGACCAATGATGCGACCTTAGACTCCACCACCTTTGACTTTACGATCAGCCGTCCAATTTTCACACTTCCTGCGGGTGATGTGGGCTTTGCCTTCGGTGGTAGCTTTACCACACAAGACTGGGAAGCAAAGGTAAACTCAGATCTTGTTCGACTTGTCCCAGGTAGTGGCATTGACCCTGACAAACCTATCAGTAAGGGTGACCGCGACATTACAGCCGTTTTCTCAGAGCTACAAATTCCGATTACCTCAACTTTAGAAGCGCAACTTGCAGCACGTTATGATGACTACAGTGACTTTGGCGACACCTTCAACCCGAAAGTGGGTTTACGCTGGGAACCTTTAAAGCAATTAATGTTCCGAAGTACTTACAGTACAGGTTTCCGTGCACCAAGCTTATATGAAATTAATGCACCGCAAAGCCAAACTTACACGGGGGCAAAATACGATGACCCTGTGCTCTGTCCAGGTGGCGTAGCAACTTCACCGCAATATCAAACAGAATGTAATACCCAGTTTAAGCGTATGCAAGGTGGTAACTCTGAGCTTCAGCCCGAAGAATCAACCACATTTACAGCAGGCTTTGTTTTTGAGCCCCTTAAGAACCTAGTCTTAGCAGTCGATTACTACAATATCGAAATTGAGAATCTTATTGGCTTAACGGGTGAAACCTCCATTTTCGAAGATCCAACCAAATATGCAGATCGCTTTGTGCGAGATGCAGATGGTCGTATCCAATACATCAATACCACTTTAATGAATACAGGTGGCATCAAAACAGAAGGGATCGACATTAGCTTAGACTACCTGACTCCTATGACATCAACAGGTCGGTTTGGCTTTGGAATTAATGGAACCTATGTCATCAAAAATGACTACCAAGAAGAAAAAGATGGAGACTGGGAGGGCTTAGTGGGCGTTTATGATGACCCTGCAGTACTGCGCTGGAAACATACCGCAAACATCAACTGGAGCTATGAAGACTGGAAATTGGTCTTTGAACAGCAATTTTTCCGAGGCTATCACGACCAAAATGCAACAGGTGAAGAAGGCTTTGATAATCACAAAGTCCCCGACTATACCCTCTACAACATTGCAGGCACCTATAAAGGTTTCAAAAACTTAACCCTAACGGGTGGCATCAAAAACCTATTTGATGAAGAACCTGCTGCATCGAATGTTCTCGATAACTTCCAATACGGCTATGACCCACGTTACAGCGACCCAACAGGACGTACTTTCTATGTAAGAGGTACATATACGTTCTAAGCGGATCTGAGCCACAGATTGAAGTATTCAATCTGTGGTGATGTTTATACATGCTCAACTTTAACCAGATATATATGGATTTTCCCAAGTGCAATCCAATGCTTTTAAAAAGTAGATTTGGCTTAAATTTTAGGAGTAACTATGGGCACTACATTTGAAGATTTAGAAAAAAACTCCGCCAAAAAACTCACAGGTATTGGCGTTGTGATTTTCTTACATGTTCTTGTTGGCTTGGTGCTAATGGCAGGTTTGGCAAAAGATATTGTTAAACCCTCAACCGAACCTGTGGAATTGGTCATTCTGCAAGATATCAAGCCACCTGAGCCTGAACCACCTAAAGAAGTTCCACCAGAGCCACCGAAAATGGTGGAAAAAGTAGCGCAGCAGCCTGACCCCAAACCTGTAGAAAAAGTAGTCCCAGTGCAAAAAACAGTTGCTACACCCGTCACTAAACCGACGATAAGCACGCCGACGCCAGTTGCATCATCGCCTTCTCCAAGCCCATCTCCAATTCCGTCACCGACTGCCGCTACTCCATCACCTGCACCCAAACCCACAGGTGTTACACGTGGAGTATCGGAAGGTGAAGCTGGATGCAAAGCACCAAGCTATCCACGCGAAGCAGAGATGAGTGGCATTTCTGGCACCGTACTGATTTCGGTCTTTGTCGATACCAATGGTAAGGCGCAAGAAGTCAAAGTGAAACGCTCAACAGGTGACCGTACTTTAGACCGAGCAGCAACGAAAGCGTATAGCTTGTGCACATTTAAACCTGCAATGAAAGATGGCGTAGCTCAAAGCGCTTGGTTCGACATCCCATACGAATTTGTTCTCGAATAATTGAAAAAGATCAGCCGACATTAGGAGTTACACAATGCAAAATTTAAAAAACTTTACCGCAGCAAGCCTACTTGGAATGAGCACATTACTTCCTCTACAAGCTGTTTTCGCAGAGGAAACCGCTGCGCCCACTACAACAATGACTACACCAGTCACTGCGACTGAGAAAGCAGCAACACCTGTTCCCCCACCCTTAGCTGAGAAAGCACCTTCTGCTTCAGAAAAAGTACATAACCCTTATGGCTTAGAAGCAATGTGGAAAGAAGGTGATCTGGTGTCTAAAGTGACGCTGTTTATTTTGGTGATTATGTCGATTGGGACATGGTACATCATCATCACCAAGTGCTTACAGCAAGGCAAAATTCGCAAACAAGGCCAAAATGCCGATAAAAACTTTTGGGAAGCAACCTCTCTCGATACTGCAACTGAAGGTTTAGATGATGCCAGTGTGTATCGCTTTATCGCTGAAAAAGGTATTAAGTCGACAAAAAACCATGGTGGAACATTATTAGAGCGTATTGACTTTAATACTTGGGTCACTATCTCGATTCAACGTGCTATCGACAAAATTCACAGTCATTTAAGTGGTGGGCTGGCTTTTCTAGCAACTGTAGGTTCAACCGCACCTTTCGTGGGTTTATTCGGTACCGTTTGGGGCATTTACCATGCTTTAACCGCGATTGGGGTATCGGGTCAAGCATCTATTGATAAGGTCGCAGGCCCTGTGGGTGAAGCCTTAATTATGACTGCAATTGGTTTAGCCGTGGCTGTTCCAGCAGTGCTTGGTTACAACTGGTTAACTCGTCGGAATAAAGCCGTGATGGAAGAAGTTCGTACCTTCGGTTCAGACCTGCATGCGGTGTTGTTAAGTGGTGAAATCAGCACCAACAATCCTGTTAACCGTGACATGAAATAAGAACATGAGGAATCAGCCATGGGAATGACGGTAAATTCAAATGACAGCGATGATGATGTAATCGGAACCATTAATACCACCCCACTGGTTGATATTATGTTGGTTTTACTGATTATTTTCCTCATTACAGTGCCTGTTGCGATTCATACCGTGCCAGTCAATTTGCCTGAAGAAAGGAATGTGCCTTATGAAACCAAACCTGAAAATATTCAACTTGCAGTCAATAAAAATGGCGATATTTTTTGGAATGAAAGTTACATTGCCGATAAAGCAACATTACTCTCTCGGTTACAGACAGAGGCACAAAAGAGACCTCAGCCCGATGTCCACATTCGTGGTGACCAACTTACGCCATACGATGCGATTGACCAAGTCATTACAACCACGCAGCAAGCGGGGATTGGCAAAATTGCCTTTGTCACCACACCGCCCTCTTCACCTTAATCAAAGAAGGATTCAGCTATGGGTATGAATGTTGGTTCCAATCAAGATGATGAAGATGTCATGCTCGATGTCAACATGACGCCTTTGATTGATGTCATGTTGGTATTGCTGATTATGTTCATTATCACGATTCCATTGCCAAACAACGCCATTAATATCAACCTCCCGAATGGCACACCACCACCAGTTCAGGAAAAACCACCTGAAATCGTGGAACTACGCTTAGATGCTCAAGGCAAAATGTTTTGGAATGAACAAGCTGTGGAGTCCAAACAAGCGCTCGAAGCCTTGTTTCAAACCGTTGCTCAAAAAGCAGATCAAGACCAAATTAAACTCAAAGCTGACCGCGCAACGGAATATAAATACATTGCGATGGTCATGGCCGCAGCCCAACGCCTTGATGTGAAAAAAATTGGAGTCGTGAGTAATCAATAAATAAAACCGTCAAAAAAACCGCTGACAACTTTTGCTGTTAGCGGTTTTTTTCTTTTTTAATGACTCTACGAATTACTTCAATACGGGGATGTCGATCCACAATGCTTGCGGAAAATGTGTCGCCAAATAAGCTTTTAAATAGGTCGCAGTATCTTTAGAAATGAGTTCATCTTGAGATTCATCATTTAGGTTATAGGCTAAAGCGTAAAGCTCTAAACCACGACTTTTCAGTGCTTCTAAACTTAAAATAGTATGGTTAATACTGCCCAAACGCCCCGAACTCACCAAAATTACAGGCAGTTGCTTGGTTGCAATATAGTCAATGCTAAGCAAATCTGTGGTTAAAGGCACCATCAAACCACCCGCACCTTCTAACAACACCACCTCATATTTTTCAGCCAGCTGCTGAGTAGCACGCTCGATTTTTGCAAAATCAATCTCACGACCATCAATTTTAGTCGCTAAATGTGGCGATGCAGGATAACTAAAAATTTCAGGCATGGTCAGCTTACTGTCATCTTCTGGAAACCAGCCCATACCCATAATTTTACGATGCTGTTCAATGTCTTCAGAAACATCAACATTGCCCGTTTGCACTAGCTTTTGGGTAATGGTTTTTTGGCCTTGTTCATTCCAAAGCTTGGCTAAGTAGCCCGTGGTATAGGTTTTCCCAATGCCTGTATCGATTCCACTGATAAAGTAAACTGATCCAGTCATGGCATTCTCCGTGCAATACAATAAATAGGGTGATAACTCAGGCGATAATGAATCTGTCCTGATGTATCGAGTTGTGAAAATTGTCGATAATCTTGATAAAAGCGTTCAAGCGAGTGCTTGGTCCAACGAAAGCTCGATGCAGTTGCCGTGACACCTGTGGCTTTTAAATGTTGCAGTACCTGTTTCGGTGTCGCAAAGTCTAAGTACTCAATTTGTTCAGACAAATGCAGAACTTCAAAGCCTTGGTTTTGCAATTTTTCCCGTAGTTGATCGAGGTTGACATAATCTAAACCTTGCCCCGTTAAAGTCTTAATCTCTTGTAAGTTCCGCTCGCCAAAGGTGGAAAAACAAAATAGACCTTGTGGAAGCAGACTGTCATTCGCTTTCTGAAAAACAGCATCAAGATTCGTCATCCACTGCAGTGCAGAGGTCGATACAATCAGTTCTAAATGAGCTGGAAAAACAAGCTGTTCAATATCGCCCAATAACCAGTCTATATTTGAATAACCCTGAAAGTGCTGCTGCACCTCAGCATATAAGTCATTCAGTAAATAGTGCTGAATTTGGAAATCGTTCAGCAGAAGATGGCTTAAATTGCCTGAACCACAACCAATTTCAAACACCCGCTCAAATTGCGTTTTAGCAGCATGACGTTGGATTAAATTAAAAAGCCGGCGTGCAATTTGTTTTTGCACAACCGCATGTTCACTGTAGCTTTGCCCTGCCTGAGCAAAGCGCAATGCGACTTGTGCTTTATCAATCTCTAAATTCTTCACGACTCACTCACAACAACTGAATCAACTGATCTAAATCAGTATGGCGAACTTGAGCGGTCAAGGAAATACGTAGTCTAGAACTATGCTGCGGCACAGTCGGTGGTCGTACAGGCATAATATAAAAACCTGCTTGTTGCAAAGCTTTCGCCTTCTCTACCGTTTTGCTCGAATCACCGATGATCACAGGGACAATTTGAGACGTTGATGGACAATCAAAACCTTTGGCCTGAACTGCTTGCTGTAAGGTCTGACTGATACTATGCAAATGCTGTCGTGCAGTCTTTAACCGCAAGACTTGTTGCAAGATAAAGTTGCTCCACGCCATGCATATCGGCGGTTGTGCCGTACTAAAAATCAATGGGCGCATAGTATTGATGAGATAGTCTCGAATCACAGGGTGACAAATCAGATAGCCACCGATTGAAGCCATAGCCTTACCCAAAGCACCAACCAAAAAGTCAATGTCATCAATCACTTGATATTGCTCGGCACAGCCCAAACCTTGCTCACCACGCACACCAATACCATGTGCTTCATCGACATAGAGCATGACTTTTTCAAACTGTTTTTTGATGCGAACCAATTCAGCCAAATCAGTTTCGTCACCATCCATACTAAAAATGGACTCCGTCACCACAATGATTCGCTCAAAAGTATCATCGGTATGATACTTCTGTAAAAGTTGAGTCAAATGTGCCAAGTCATTATGGCGATAACGTACCAGCTTCGCAGTCGATAAACGAATACCATCAATCATGCTGGCATGAATTAATTTATCAGCCAGAATTAGGGTTTTACTGTCCGCTAGCGCAGGTAAAATACCAATATTCATGTGATAGCCGCTGTTGAATACCAAAGCAGCACGACCATGAAAAGCCCGACTTAGGCTTGCTTCAAACTGTTCATATTCCGGAAAATTACCCGTCAATAAACGTGAAGAGGCTGAACTCATCCAGCGCTGTGTATTCGGTGTTTCATCGAAAAACTGTTCACGTAATTCGATATTTGCAGCCAATCCTAGATAGTCATTCGATGCCAAATTCAACATCTCATGATCATGGATTCGAATCATCCGCCCTTGCTGCACATTAGACGTAAACTGGCGCAAATTGCCTTGCTGTTTAAGTACATCCAGTTGTGCTGCAAAATGTTCTACATGCTTCATACAACAGGCTCCTGCATCTGCACCACCACTTCAACCAATTGCTCAAGTAAGGTCTTGAGTTCCTGTGAGGTAATCACATAAGGAGGCATCACATAAACCAGTTTTCCAAAGGGTCGCACCCAAATACCACGGCGGACAAACTCCTGTTGCAAGGTTTTCATATCCACATTAAACGTCAGCTCAACCACACCGATGGCACCCAATACACGAACTTCATGAACATATTCAAGTGACTGCAACGGGGTCAAAGCGGTATGAAGTTGTGTTTCAATGCGTTGAATATTGCTTTGCCAATCTTGTGAGATCAGGAGTTCTGTACTTTTCGCCGCCACCGCACACGCCAAGGGGTTGGCCATAAACGTTGGGCCGTGCATAAACACACCCGCTTCGCCTCGACTGATGATTTCAGCAATATGCTTTGTGGTTAAGGTTGCAGACAAGGTCATATAGCCGCCTGTTAAACCTTTACCCATACACATAATGTCTGGTTCGACCTGTGCATGCTCCCAAGCAAAAAGTTTCCCCGTACGCCCAAAACCCGTCGCAATTTCATCAAAAATCAGTAAAACGCTGTATTTTTCACAGAGCAATTTGGCCTGCCGTAAATACTCAGGATGATAAAAACGCATCCCTCCTGCACCCTGAACAATCGGCTCAATAATCAGCGCGGCGATACTTTCATGCTGTGTTGCTAAGGTGTTTTCAAGTTCACGGATATCATCCTGATTCCATGCTGCATCAAAGGCAACTTGCGGTGCAGGAACAAAAATACGATTGGGTAAACTTGAACCAAAAATTTGATGCATCCCTGTGACAGGATCACAGACCGACATCGCATTCCATGTATCACCGTGGTAGCCCGAACGCGGGGTGACAAAATTAGTTTTGTCTTGTTTCCCAAGCGAAGTCCAATACTGAACTGCCATTTTTAACGCCACTTCAACCGCAACAGAACCCGAGTCTGCATAGAAAATTTTATCTAAACTTGGTGGGGTGATTTGCAACAGTAATTTGCCCAGTTGAATGGCAGGATCATGGCTAAAACCACCAAACATAATATGCGACATGTTTTGCAGCTGATCTGTCACGGCCTGATTCAGTTCAGGGTGGTTATAGCCGTGTATGGTGCACCACCACGAAGACATCCCATCAATCAGCTGACGACCATCATCTAACTCAATGGTTGAACCAAAGGCTTTTTTAACTTTAAACGTGGGGAGCGGATTGGTCATCGAGGTATAAGGATGCCAAATATGTTCCCGATCAAATGCTAAGTCATCCAACTCACCATCCAATTTGGCATTGATCTCAGTCATCCTTAACTCCATATCGACTACAGTTACAGCAAAATTTCAATTTGACTGATCTTAAACCTGCGCGCATCAAAAAGAAATTGCGATATTCGCCACTCAGCGAATTGTTTAATCCATTTTTTGTAAATATTGGCAGATTTTGTCAGTTACTTCATCGGCATGAAAAACTGGAAGTCCATGTGAACCACTTAAAAGCACCGCATCTAAAAAATTTGCACCCAAAGCTTTTAAATTATCCAAGACTTTGTAGCTAACTAAAAAATCTTGTTTAGCCAGCAGGTGGAGTTGATGCCCCGTATAATTGTGTAAGATCTCAACCGTATTTAAATGCTCTAAACAATTGAGTCCCTGTTTTAACAGATCTAAAGACTGAGGCTGAATCAAACTTTGCAACTGCAAAAAATCTTGCTTGGTGGTTGCCGTCCCTTGGCATACCATAAATCCAAATTTCTTTAAGGTTGCAATCGCATCTGCTTCGAAGGATTGTTTAAAGCTTTTAAATGTCGCTGGACTCATCGCGGTTGGCCAGTTTTCATGCGCCACAAAGCACGGATTTGAAGCCAGAGTAATTAATACTTTTTGCTGTTGATACTGCTGTTCAACAGCATCGATCAATAAAGTCGCCAGTTGCCCCCCCAAAGACCAACCGATAATGATATCAAAATCTTTGGCTTGTTCAGCATGTTGCTGCAACGCCTGTGTATCCAATCCATTAAAAATATTGATCAGCTCAACCGAATGGCCTTTATGCTGCAAAGCATGAGACAAAGGTTGCAGTAACTTGGTCCCACCACCCCAGCCCGTGATGAGTAAAATACGTTGATTCAATGCAGACTCTAAAACTGTAAATTTCAAACAGTATAAAACCTCAGACTCCGTTGCAAAGCAAGCCCTTTGAATGAACAGTAAATTTAAATAAATAATTCAGATTTAGACACCAGAATCTCAGCACTTTAGTGCCTTAAAATTTGCTAAGATCAATGAAATACATTTCTGGACAGCCTACACAATGAAAATAATGCAAATGGCAACGATTAGCTTAATTTCGCTAGGTAGTTTCTGTGCCATCAGTAGCGCCACTTATGCAGCACCAGCTTTTTCAAGCGCTTCATCAGACCAAAAACAATGGGTAGGCAAGCCCGCACCGAGTTTTAAGTTACAAGATCAAAATGCCAAATGGCATGAGCTCAAACAATATCAAGGCAAATGGGTGGTGTTATATTTTTATCCGAAGGATGACTCGCCGGGCTGCACCCAAGAAGCCAATCAGTTTAAAGCACTCTACCCACAATTTAGCAAAAATAATGCGGTGGTCTTAGGCGTGAGTTTGGACGATGTACAGTCGCATCAAAAATTTTCTAAAAAGTTGGGACTGAATTTCCCTATTTTGGCTGATAACAATCATCAACTGGCAAATCAACTCGGCATCGTGCGGAACTTGGGCATCGCGAAAATTGCGAAACGTGAAACCTTTCTGATTGACCCACAAGGTACGGTGGTCTATCACTACAGCAGTGTGAATACCCAAACCCATGCAGGACAAGTATTAGCAGATATTCAAAAGTTCTCTAAAAAATAACCCATACAAAAAAGCCTTCGGACATTGATTCGAAGGCTTTTTGATTACTCAGTATGTAAATACACATGCCACCTTTACATAAAACTGGTAGCTGGCATCTCTTACATTTGAGACTGAATGTAGTTTTGCAGACCAATCAATTCAATTAAACGTAATTGTTTTTCTAACCAATAAGTATGGTCTTCTTCGGTATCTGACATTTGCTGACGTAACATATCACGGGTAATGTAATCACCCTTTTCTTCACACAATTTTACGCCTTGCGCTAATTTTTCACGTACATGATATTCAAGCTTTAAATCGGCTTTTAAGCATGAAACCACATCTTCACCAATTTCAACGTCATCACGTTGCATATTTGGTGTGCCTTCCAAAAACAAAACACGGCGAATAATCGCATCTGCATGTTGTGCTTCTTCTTGCATTTCATGATCAATACGTTCAAAGATTTTGCTCAAACCCCAATCTTCATACATACGTGAATGAATGAGATATTGATCGCGTGCAGCCAATTCTCCACCGATCAACATATTTAAGTAGTCTACGACTTCAGGATTGCCACGCATTTTCAAAATCTCCATTCTCTAATGCAACTATTATGGACACATTTAATTCACTTTGCAAAAGATAAATTATGTAAGTTTATGATTTTTATAAAATTAAAATGAGAAACATACGCATTTGCAGTATGAGTCATCAAAATAATAGTTATAAAAGAAGCCTTTGCAAAACTTTATCCTTTTTGCAAAGGCTTTTTAGGCTTGAACCGCCCTGTGCTTCATTTTGTAACCATTAAAAATGCTTCTTATTTCAACCTTGGAACGGTGCACAATCTTTCATTTTTTCTGAGCAACGGACCAAAGAGACCCCACTTCTGCGGACTGGACTCGGGCCTGAGCTTGGCGATAAAAACAGAAAAATAACCCAGCAAAAATAATAGCAAAGACGTCAACCCACCATAAAGAGGAAGAAGATGACCATAATCCAATCTCAGGTAAGAGCAATGCGATAGCAGAAGTCAAAGGCATGAGCAGTAAAACAATCACAATCGACAGCAATAACGTTGGTAATGCCCGTGCTCCACCCAGTACGAAGCTCAGCATTAAGCTGAAAATAAAAATCGCATAATAGATATACATAAACCATGCGTTGATGCTGTGTAGTTCAGGACTGAGTACATAGGCCCAGCGCCCGATCAACATACTCATAACAATGCCAAAGACCGCTCCCAAACATGCGCCTATGGTTAAGTTTGCGATGAATTGCACATCCTTACGCTGTGCAGGTGGTGCTAAATTTGGATTTTTTTGTCGCTTTACACGCGATTCAATCCATAGAATATTGCCTGAGTAAAATAAAAATGCTCCGCCCAGCCCCAAGGCCAAATACAACCACCGGGTAAAATCTCCGCCATAGTTACCAAAGTGCAAACTGAACATCGATCGAATCAATTGATCTAGACCAGAACTTTGGGTATTTAAATTGTCTGTACTATAGGGTGCAGGCTGGTAAGGATTGAAAAACATCACGTCGAAGTTATCTCCACGTAACATCTGATCTGGACTATATAAACTGACGCGTGCCGATGCCTTGGCGGGTTGGTCTAGATTGTTAAAGCTTACAGACGAGACCTCATAGCCCTGTGCTTGTTGCTGTACCTGTAAGAGTATTTTTTCAACATCCAGTTGAGGAACTGGATCTACAATCTGCACCGCAGCGGGACGTTCAAACAGTGGTTTACCTTTGGTGACCAACTGCCCCAAGCCATCATAAAAGAGATCATGAAATGCAAAAACAATTACCGTCACACTAATCAAAATATGAAACGGTAAACTGGTAATGCCAATCACATTATGCGCATCGAGCCAAAAGCGTTTTTTGTTCTTACCTTGCCGTATCGCAAAATAGTCTTTGACCAACGTCGGCAAGAGGATGATCAAACCTGTCATTAGCGCTAAAAAGTATAAGACGGATACCACACCCATCACATAAACACCGAGTGTATGGTGCCCAAGCATCCCTGGAATGCCTGCCGTTTCGTGCAGTTGTTCAATCAACCAACCCAGTTTAGATAAGTTTTCTTGTTCAACCTGTAAAGTGCCATCTGGTTTCAGTGTCGCCAACATCGCGCTTTGATCGGTATCAAAGGCATGATCATCATGTGCTTGACTTTGCGCAGGTTGCCACTGAATCGGGGCATAATGAAACTCTTTGGAGTTTAAATTGATCTGGAAACTTTTTTGCGCTTCAGGATACTGCTGCTGTACCTGTGACACCAAATCGTTGTACTGATGGAGTTCAACCGTATTTAGACTTTGTTGCGGCGGCGTTGCCCACTTACTCAAATCATGCTGAAACATACTCAGCCCACCTGCAAAAAAGCAAATGAACAAGAGAATGCCTGCACAAATCCCCACCCATGTATGTAACTCTTTGGCCAGTCGGAGAATATCTGTACGTACCTTCATGCCCTATTCTCCTCTGAGCCAAAATATGAGTGTGTAAGCCACAACATTGAAAAACAGATAAATCACAATGGACTGCCATCCGCGTGGAATAAAATAGGCCACGAAAAAGAGTGGTAGCCAAATCCAAGGAATCGACCACATACCTAACTGTGGAGCAAGACTACGATACTCAGATTGCAGTCCCCACATTGTGATTAATGCAGCTAAAGCGAAAGCTAGGCTGAGTCCAAGAACTGCTCCTGCAAAGCTTTTCGTCCACCAGTCAGGTTGTATCTTTTGATCACGTAGTAACCTCATGCGTCAAAGCCCCATGTAATAAAGGAAGAAATGGTAGTGCTGACCACAACACCAATGGCATCAGTAACCACATCAACACCGCCACCAGTTTTGGTAATACCGCCAGTAAAAGAGTCAATGCCAAAACAAAACCAATCCACCCGACCCAACGATACTTTTTCGCCACAGTCTGTTTAAGAACCGTTTGGTTAGGATGGGTCAAATACAGCAGCACACAACCACCACAGCACAGGAGTAAACCGAGAAATTTCATCATTGCGTTCAACTTAAATGAGGCAGCATTCAGACATAAAAAAGCCCACTGCATCGCAATGGGCTGTTCAGTAAAATTAGAAATCGAAAGTGACGCCAAGTTTATAGGTACGTGCACCACCAACCGTTGCATAGTAAGAATTGAACACACCTTCCCAATATTTTTTATTTGTCACGTTATCTACATTGGCTAAGAAAGTCGTGTTTACACCACCCAGTTTTGTTTTATAGCGCGCACCAACATCGAGAATAGTATAGTCAGGAAGTTTATAGGTATTCAAACTATCTAAATATTGTTCACTAACATAGTTAGCCCGAGCATTAACATTTAAACCATCTATCACAGGTACGGCATAATCCAAGCCTAATGAGGCAGTAAAGTCGGGCACACCATAAATCGTATTGCCTGAAATATCAGTGGTGCTTGTAGAACCTTTTGTATATTCAGCATCAATATAAGCCATGCTTCCCAGTAGACTTAAGTCCTCAGTCACATTCCCTGAGAAGGACCATTCAATACCACGTGATCGACTTTCCCCACCATCTTCAGTGATCTGTGTATTACCATTAACCGCTGTCGCCAAAGCTGTTGTGATCAGAGTCGGTTTTTCAATTTGATAAAGTGCCAAGCTATTTAACCAAGAACCAGCTTGATACTTTGTCCCCACTTCATATTGCTTCGTTTCGTAAGGCTTAAATAGTTTTCCTTCATTCACATCCGCGGTAGAAGTTACTGAGTCTGCTTTTGATAAACCTTCAACATAACTTGCATAAAAAGATAAATTTTCTCCAAACGGTTTGATTACGATGCCTAAACTTGGTGAAAGCTTATTTTCATCGTATTTCACATCTGTAGTGAGACTTTCCAACTGCATATCTTGATAACGAGCACCCAAAATCAACTGAAATTTGTCATCCAACATTGAAATTTGATCCGTCAAGGTATAACTCATGAATTTATCATCTTCATAAGGTACAACTGTTGGATAGGTCGTTGGCATTGTCCCGTTCGAGTTAGGATTATAAAGATTCGTTGTAAATGATGAACTGGTCGCACGAGAGTGTTGATCGTATTCGCGATGCACATAATCTGCACGTAACCCAAGGGTATGTTTAATGGCGCCTGTATTGAATTTAGTTTCAATACCCGTATTACCACTTAGGTTATTTTCTTTAGATGCGACTCGATAGTACTGCGAAGTTGCATCACCTGCACTGTTCTGCAAGATCATACGCGTACCAAAAATATGACCCGAATAACCTTTTTCAACATAACCTACACCTGCAAAAACTTTGGTATCAGGGGTGAATTTATATTCTCCATTTAAGCCCGCATAACGGCTATAGGTTTCCCCATGAATTTGATCAAAGTAATTACTATCCCCCTTTGGTGCAGCAACTACGCCTGTTTTTTGCATAGAGACCATTGCAGGTGAACCATTATCACGGTTTTCACGAATGGCATAAGCATCAAAGTTTAGTTTTAATTTATCGGTCGTATAGTCCGCTGCAATCGAACCCAGTGCTAAACGGTCATCCATACCTTCAATAAGATGCTCACCGTCTCCATATGTGCCGTTTACACGAACTCCAAATTGGTTTTGGTCACCAAAACGACGAGAAACATCTACATTGGTTTTATAATAACTCTCATCTTCTAATGACGTCGAAATACGTGTTAGATCTTGATCGGCACGTTTAGAATTCGCAATCACTACTCCGCCAACGCTTCCTGCTGGTGCCATACCTGCAACCAAAGCATTCGGTCCTTTCAATACTGTTACCGATTCTAGTAAATCTGTTGGTATACGTCCCATAGGAGCTACAGCGTATAACCCGTTGTAAGCCATATCGTCATAGCCGACACTAAAACCACGAATTTGGAAGTTTTCGTTTAAATGACCTTGATTGGTCGTCGCACGAATACTGGCATCATTTTCTAAAACTTCCCCCACTGTAGATGCTTGTTGATCACGAATCAGTTGCTCTGTATAAGTAGAAACCGTAAATGGCGTATCAATCGTTGACTTATTCCCTAAAGCACCCAAGTCAGCTGCCTTCGCCAATTTACCATCGGCATAGCCTTGTTGTGATTGCGCTTCTGATTTTAAGGCAGGTAAAACTGAAACCTCCTCTGCAAAAGCAAGCTGTAAACAGCCTCCACCCATCATCAAAAGCCCAACAGAGCTTGCAAGAATTTTCTTAGAGAAGGATTTCATTTTAAACAACGCTTATTTTTAATGAGAATCATTATTATATGTAAAATAATTATCATTATTTATTGTATTTTATCATTTGACTTATCTATATGATCTAAAATACAAATTTAAGATTACTGCTAAAAAATACGTTTTACTCGCTCAATTTCAATACAGTTTGGTGCAGTATTATAAAATGACGCATAAGTCAGACACCTGTTCACCCCATAGGCAAAGACTTTCATGGCATTCACGTTTACACTAAGCCAATACTTAAAACAACAATGGGTAATCTATGACAAACTTAGCAACACAAGCACCGGTACTGGTTACAGGTGCATCGGGTTATATTGCCAGTTGGGTGATTCAAAAATTATTAACCCAAGGGTATACCGTTCATGCCACTGTACGTGACTTGAACAAAACCCAAAGCTTCGCGCATTTATCTAAAATTGCAGACAGCAGTGCTGGAACACTGAAACTCTTTAAAGCCAATTTGCTCGAGCCCAATTCCTTTAAAGAAGCGATGCAAGGCTGTGAAATTGTCTTTCATATGGCCTCTCCTTTCGTCGTTACTAACTATAAGGATGCGGTGAAAGACATCATTGAACCTGCTGTTTTGGGTACAGAAAATGTCTTAAACACCGTAAATGAAACCGAGTCCGTTAAACGCGTCATTGTCACTTCGAGTATTGCGTCGACCTATGGCGATGCCATTGATATTTTAAAAACAGACCATAATTCTTTCGATGAAAGTCACTGGAACACCAGCAGTTCTGAGACCCATCAGCCGTATCCATATTCTAAAGTGATGGCTGAGCGTAAAGCTTGGGAAATGGCTGAGGCACAAGATCGTTGGCAGTTGGTATGCATTAACCCTGCGTTGGTCTTTGGTCGTTCATTGACACCAAATACACAGTCAGGCTCAATTGAGGTCTTACAACAGTTTACCAATGGTTTGACTTTAGCGGGTGTCCCACCTATGTGGAATGGTGTGGTCGATGTTCAAGATGTTGCTGAAGCGCACTTACAAGCAGCATTCAACCCAGAAGCAACAGGTCGTTACATTGTAAGTGGTGGAACTTTAAGTCTGCTTGAAATCGGTCAATTGCTTAAAGCACATTTTGGTTGGAAGTTTCCATTTCCACGAAATGAACTTCCCAAAGCAGCTTTTAAGGTGATTGGCCCATTCATTGGTTTTAGCCGCGAGTTTGTTGAATTGAATATGGGTTATCCGATTTATTTTGATGCGAACAAGAGCCAAAAAGAATTGGGTTTAGAGTATCGAGATGTCAAAGAAAGCTTGGTTGAGCACTTTCAACAATTGCTCGATGACGGTGTCATTAAGCAATATATTCCTTAAAAATAAATAAAAAGCATAGTACTAGTCAATTTCATAACTGACGAGCATTATGCTTTTTCTAAATTTATGAAGGTATGGGATACACGAAATGTCATCAGCAACTGTTCGAGACAACACTACATTAGAAAAAAATTGTTTCTGCGACAATTTTATTCATTGATGGCAATGAACGAGTTTTGCTGATGACTAATGCCTTTGGTTACTTTGGGCTAATCCAAAGTAACATACGAACTTCAAGCATTTGATGCGAATACGTAAGACTCCGCTGTGAACCCCTCATCATTAAAAGTCGTTTTAGTCGTGCTTTAACTGAACGCAATTATCTGAACAGTATCTTTTTGATCCAAATCAAAAATCTAAGCCTCTAACTGGCCATAATCTTTCATCAGTTGAATAAACTCAGCTTCATTAATCACAGCAATCCCAAGCTTCTCTGCTTTATCCAGCTTTGAACCTGCTTTTTCACCTGCAACAACACACTTGGTCTTACTCGACACACTACCACTGACACGTGCGCCCAGTGCTTGTAGGAGCTGTGTTGCTTCATCACGCCCCATCGTACTGAGTGTACCCGTCACGACCCAACTTTCTCCATTTAGAGGCTGGCGACTTGGTGCCACAGGCGCGTCCCAGTGAATACCTGCCGCCAATAATCGGTCTAAAACTTCAAGATTATGCGGCGCTTGGAAAAAGTCGACAATCCACTCCGCCGTGATATCCCCTACATCTGGGGTTTTCTTTAAAGCTTCAATGTCTGCGACACGTAGCGCATCTAAAGTTTGGAAAGTATTGGCCAACATACGTGCTGTGGTTTCACCCACCCCACGAATCCCCAGTGCATAAATAAATGCAGCCAAAGTGGTTTTCTTGCTATTTTCAATCGAATCAATCAAGTTCTGAACGGACTTCTCACCCATTTTTTCAATGGTTAATAGCTTTTCTCGGTGCTCGTGTAGGTGATAAATATCAGCCACATCTTTAAGCAGATCAAGATGTAACAGTGATTCGACCCAACGATCTCCCAAACCTTCAATATCAAGAGCTTTACGTGACACGAAGTGGCGAATTGCCTCAATACGCTGTGCGGCACAATACAAACCACCTGAGCAACGTGCTAAAGCTTCACCTTCGGGCATCACCACTGGCGATTCACACACGGGACATTGGCTCGGGAGTTCAACTTCAATGGCATCGACAGGACGGAACTCAGGCCATACTTTTTCCACTTTGGGAATCACATCACCACTACGGTAAACACTGACAGTATCGCCAATTCGCACATCTAGGCGGTGGATTTCTCCAATATTATGCAAGGTCACATTTGAAACGGTCACGCCGCCGACAGCGACAGGATTCAACCGCGCTACAGGGGTCAATGTACCTGTACGTCCCACTTGCCAGTCAATATTTTCAACCGTGGTGAGCGCAGCCACCGCAGGGAATTTATAAGCCGTTGCCCAACGCGGTTCTCGGCTTAAAAAGCCGAGCTGTTGCTGTTGTTTGAGGCTGTTGACCTTAATCACCATGCCGTCAATTTCCACACTCAATTGTGGTCGTTCCGCATTGATTTGCTCATAAACAGCTTGGACTTCTTGAATACTATCGCAGACAAAATGACGCTCACCAACTGCAAAACCAAACTGTTGCAACCACTCTAGACTTTCCGACATGGTGCTTTGACCATGATTTGGTTCACACTGCGCAATACCATAAGCATAAAATGCAAGTGGACGCGAAGCCGCAATATTCGGGTCTAACTGACGTAGACTGCCAGCCGCGGCATTACGTGGGTTGGCAAAAGTCTTCTCACCTTTGGCTTCATTTTCTGCATTGAGCTTTTCAAATCCTGCTTTAGGCATCAAAACTTCGCCACGAACTTCCAGTAGCGTAGGTACTTCGCCCTGATTTGTGGTCAACACCTTCGGCAAGTTACGAATGGTTTTGACGTTTTGGGTAATGTCTTCCCCTGTCTCACCATCACCACGCGTCACTCCACGAACCAGCACACCCTGTTCATACCACAGTGAAATCGCAAGACCATCAAACTTCAGTTCGACATCATATTGAATCGTTTGATTCGGCAAACGTTCTTCTGCACGGCGTGCAAAGGCAAAAAGTTCTTCTTGATTAAACACATTGCCTAAAGACAGCATCGGTACCACATGGGTCACGCTCGTAAACTTCGCCAAAGGTTTAGCACCGACTTTATTGATCGGGCTATCTGGCTGAATACACTCAGGGTATTGTTCTTCTAAAGCTTTCAACTGATGAAAAAGCTGATCATATTCACTGTCTAAAATAGTCGGCTGATCCATCACATAATAAGCATGATTATGCTGTGCCAAAATTTGGATCAGTTGACGCATTTGCGCAACGACAGTCGAAGTTTGAGTCATAATTTCACCATAAAAAAGGGCGGTCTTTGTTCCGCCCTAAAAATTGTATTTCTACTGTCTATTATAGAAATCGTTACCACTGCTTTCAATCAGATTAAGCGTCGATTGCTTGTCCAGCACGGTAATCAATCGCCAAATGGCGCCAATGCTCTCGCAGTTGTGGCGTGAACTCTTGGTTGTTTTGGTCATAAACCGTTCCATCGATTTCACGAGCAATCAAACGTGAAATACTGTCCATGGTGTCGAAGGCATTTTGCACGTCACGGTGTGGTAAGGCCAAGAAAAATGCCAAGCCTTTAATTGGATCGGTCGACAGATTTTCCAAGTCAAAACCATCCATGCCTGTATCAGTAATTTGCAACACAGAGAACAGCAATTTGGTTCCATCTTCGTTATAACGATGGAAACAAGACATTTCGCCAAAACGTAAACCATACTTCATTAAAACTTTTAAGGTTTTCTCACCAGACAACGCGCGACGTTCAGGATAAACATTCAGGGCAATAAACGACTCTGCTGTGGCTAAGGCACTTTCATCATCGACAATTTTTTGCTCATACAAATGTGCATCTAAAATGCTGCTTTCATCGTCAAACTCTGAAATTTCGGCTTTTTCGACATTGGCATTTAAACTAAATTCAGCTTTATCCGCTTTTGCTTGGTCATCGACAAGCGAGGAGCTTGCGCTTTCAGTCGTTAATTCCGTTGCATCTGCTACTGCATTTTCAGGAGCGACTGAGTCTACTGCTTTATTTTCTACCTCAGCTGATGCATCCAAACTTGGTTCAGTACTGCTGCTTTCGAGCACACTGTCTGCATCCAAAGCTTTCGGTTCGGCTTTTTCAGGCAGTGTCTCTTCTACAGAGCTTTCGTTTAAAGTCGGCTCTTTACGTTCAGCCTCTTCAACTGATGCCGTTTGCAGTTGGTCACGTACGTGACGCGGGATAATCGGTTTTTGACTGTCAGCATCGATATGCAATGCGGACTCAAGTGAAGGCGCTGCATCTGCCGGCTTTCGAAAAATCATTCGAACCCCAAACAGCATAATGATCACTGCTATGACGATACCAATAATTGTTGTGTATTCCATCTTATTAGGCCTCCGCGACTAAACCGTATTCTTTTGCCTGTTCTAAATTTACAGTCACTAACTTTGATGTTCCCGGTTCAGGCATCGTAACACCTAACAAGTCGGTCGCCATCGTCATTGCGAGTTTATTATGGGTAATGTAAATGAATTGCACCTGTTCAGAAAGCTCTTTTACAAGATTACAAAATCTTCCCACGTTCGCATCATCCAAAGGCGCATCAACTTCATCCAAAACACAAAATGGCGATGGATTGAGACGGAAAATTGCAAACACCAAGGCCAATGCGGTCAGGGCTTTTTCTCCCCCTGAAAGTAGCGCCAAAGAGCTATTGCGTTTGCCTGGCGGACGGGCCATGAGTTTAACCCCAGACTGCCAGTCATCTTCTAAAGTCAGACTCGCTTCACCGCCATTGAAAACTTTCGGGAACAGATCTTGTAGTTCGGTGTTGACCCGATCAAAAGTGCTCATGAACAATTTACGGGTTTCTTGGTCAATACTTTTCATTGCAGCACGCAACTGCTCAACGGTATTTTCCAAATCTTGAATTTGATGGCTCAACTCTTCAAAACGTTTAGACACGTCTTCATATTCTTCTGAAGCCGCCAAATTCACTGCACCCAATTTCTCAAACTGCTGCTGCGCTTTTTCCAAAATCTGTTGATGGCTGCTGATCTCAATGTTCAAACCCTCAATAGCTTCAACATTCATCTCTTTCAGCTGTTCAGAATAATGTTGTAAGTCTGACTTTGCAGCTTGCCACGCTAACCGTTTTTCTTCTAACTGAGTTCTCAGCTTTTCATCTTGTTGCTGATGCTGATGACGTTGTTCGGTTAAACTCTGCTGACGCTCTTGTACCGCATTCAGCTCAACTTGCCATTCAGACCATGTTTTTTGTAGCTTTTCAGTGATCTGTGCTTGTTCACTAAACTGGCTTTCTAAGGCGGGTAACTCAAGTTGTACAGGGTCAATAAACTTTTTGGCCTGCTCCATTTGTGACAATATTTGCTGATACTGTGCTTTTAAGAAAGTACTGTCTTTTTCTAACAGTTCAATCTGCTGTGTAGTTTGTACCGCCTGACGACGTACCATTTCAAGCGCTTGCCAAACCTGCTGTGCCTGCTGCTGGCTGTCATCCAGTTGCTCAGTCAAAGACTCCACTTGGAACTGCATGGTTTTGTAGTTAGGCAAGTTTTGTTCTAGCTTAATAGTCAATGCATGCAGATCAATCTCCAAATCATCTTTTTGCATGGCATCTTCTTCGAGTTGACTGTCTAACTGTGCCAGTTGATTGGCCAATTGTTGTTTTTGCACTTCAAAGGCTTGGTTGGTACTTTGTACTTTGGCGATATTCAAGTCAATCTGCTGGGTTGCCTGAACTTCTTTTTTCAATAGCTGTTGATCCGCTTTTAACTGCTCATCTACTGCTTGAACTTGAGTACGAAGTTCTGTGGTTTTCGTTTCAAGCTGAGTCAGAAGTCCTGTTTTTTCAGCAAGACTCTGTTCAATTTCATCTAAACGAATTCGATGACTGAGCGCCCCCTGTCCAGCTTGGCTCGCTTCGTCATAATCCAGACCAATCACCCAGTCCACGCCAACATGATAACCGTCTAAACTTAGAAGAGACTGACCATCTTTCAATTGCTTTTGCAAAGCGAGGGCTTGTTTTAAGTTGGTGGTCACTCCCACCTGTTGCCACAAAGAGGATTGTGGCGATTCAATCCAACTGGCTAGGCTATCGCAACCTGCAATTTCGATCAGCTCAACATGCGGCTGAGGCGTTAACTGACGTGCAACGGCATCGGTGAATGCATCGCTGTTGTCCAAACAATGCGCTGAAAGCCATTTGGCTAAGAATTTTTCGACCAGCGCGGCATGGGTTTTAGCCGCATCTTTAAGCTGCAGCACATGCATCAACTGTGGATGATCACTATTTTTTAAGGCACTGACTTTGACCAGAAGCTGTTTGAGGTGCTTCTGTTCGGCACTCAAAACCTGTATATCTGCTTTATGTTCATTCAGCTCAGTTTGAGCAGCTTGGTGTTGGATACGCAAATCATCCAGCTGCAACTGTACCTCAATGATACTTTGCTCACGTTGTAACTGCTGTGCCTCGGCGTTTTGCTTGGCATGTAACAGTTGATCAATCGCATCCAACTGGCTTTGGTTTTGAATTTGCGCCGCTTGCTGCTCTAAAATCTGCTTTTGCTGTTCAAAGCGTAAAATATTTTTGGCCAACTGTTCACTTTGCGCCAACATTTGCGTTTTTTGTTGCTGCTGTTTTTCAACCAAACTTTTGACTTGTTCAAACTGTTGAAGCAGCTGTTGCTGCTGTGCTTTTAAATCCGTTAAACCTTGGCTTTGCTGTTGGTTTTGACTTTCTTGCTGTTGTAACTGTTCGGTATGAAGCTCATTTTGTTCGTGCAAACTTTCCAGTTGCAGCTCGATCAGTTGCATACGTTCTTTAGTTTGCGCCTTCTGCTGTTCAAGCTGTGCCAAAGTGGTGGTGTTTTGCTGGAACAGTGTCTGCTTTTGTTCCAAAGTCATTTTCAGCTCAGCCAGCTTTTTCTCGGCCTGTTGCCACTCACTCTGTAGTGGCGTGGACTGCTGAATCAGGCGTTGAAATAGCTCACTGGTTGACGTCAAATCATGCTCTAAAGTGGTTAACTCTGAACGCACCAGTTTGAACTGCTCACCCAAATCATTCATGTGCAGCGTATATTCTTGCTGTAAACGGCTGCTTTGTTCACACTGAAAAGATAAAACTTCGACTTTAATGGTGCGAATTTGGCTTTCCAGTGTTTTGTATTGAATCGCGGTTTCAGCCTGACGTTTTAAAGTTTTTAGCTGTGATCTTAACTCGGAGGCAATATCTTCTAAACGCGATAAATTTTGCGTGGTGTGATCCAAATGCAATAAAGTTTCGCGGCGACGTGCTTGATAACGAGAAACCCCTGCGGCTTCCTCAATAAAAACTCGCATTTCTTCAGGTTTTGCATCGACCAAACGGTTGATCATGCCCTGTTCAATAATCGAATAAGAACGTGGCCCTAAACCTGTGCCCAAAAATATATCGGTAATATCCCGACGACGGCATTTGGTGCCATTTAAAAAGTATTCAGACTTGCCATCTCGGTTGACCTGACGTTTAACCGCCAGTTCGGTATAGGCATTATAGCTACCACCCAACTTGCCATAAGTGTTGTCAAAACGCAGTTCTACACTCGCGACACTCACGGGTTTGCGCTTTGCCGTACCGGTAAAAATGACATCCTGCATACTACCACCACGCAGTTGACGAGCACTGGATTCGCCCATGACCCAACGAATAGCATCGATCACATTGGATTTACCACAACCGTTCGGCCCAACCACTGCTGTGCGGTTATCTTTAAAGTGTAACGTGGTGCTGTCGGCAAAAGATTTGAAGCCGGAAAGTTTTAAACTGCTTAAACGCATAATGTCCTGACTAACGTCGTGAGCGTCTCGCCCACGCAAGTTCAATTTGTTTCATTCGGGTCAGAGATTCCAACACCAAGTTACGTAAGTGTCGACAAAAATCTTCCATAAATAAAGTAGCTTGTTGTGATTTTCTGATTAAAACCGCATCAGTCACCAGTTTAAATAAATCATAAGATTCTTGTAACTCTCTACGCGAAGTATTTAAGGTTAAAAAATAGCTCCGACGTATCGAGGGTAACAGTTCTTGGTAAAACTTCATCAAATAAGCATTGCCCACCATTTCATGCTGGCGCGCCAATCCTTCAAAAATCAAATCATAAAATTTTTCGATACTACCCTGTTTCAGTTGATTCCCCAACTCATCCAATAACAGCTGTAAACGTTCCGCTTCATAGCTACGCCATGTTTCCGCTATGCGTTGCACAATTTGCCCCAACAGTAGACTGCTGGTGTCAAACAAGGCGCGCACTTGCTGAGCGGACATTTCAGAAACGATGGCGCCGCGGCGCGGGTAGATTTCAATCAGATGTGTACGTTCAAGCAGTAACAAGGCCTCACGCACCGAGCCGCGACTCACATCCAGTTCAGCGGCAATACGTAATTCTTGTATGCGCTCACCTTCGACCAACTCACCGCGAATGATTTGTTCACTGATGTGCTTGGCAATTTGTTCGGACAAACTCTCTGTATCATGTGCTTGCATACTGTTCCTAACTTGTTTTTATAAGATGCAATCCATGGTCTTTAGTGACCTATTTTTAGGTTTTACCCGATCTTAAACGCTAAACACTATGTCATTGTCTAACAATTTTACCGTCTATAATGCCAATCAACAGCAACGCACACAACATTGTCAAAGAAATTAAGAACTAAAACCTTGATAAATAAAATATAAACCAACTACCACCAACAAACCAGCAAAACACTTTTTCAACATCGCAGGCGATAAAAGATGCGCCACTTTTGCCCCAAACTTGGCAGTGATAAAACTCATGACCGCAATCCCGAAAAATGCATAGACATGAATATAACCAATGGTATTCGGTACATTCACTTCAGCCCGATGCCCGAACCACATAAAACCTAAAGCTCCAGCCACTGCAATTGGTAAGCCACAAGCCGCAGACGTCGCCACCGCTTTTTGCATAACCACACCATGACGGTTTAAGTACGGCACCGTCAAACTTCCCCCACCAATGCCAAAGATCGCAGAAGCCACACCAATGCCTGCACCGACAAATAACTGTTTGCCTGTAGAGGGTAACTGACGCGAAGGATCGACCTCAACATGTGCGCCACTAAACATTTTGTACGCCACCCATACCGCAAAAAAACCGATCAGCAGTTGTAAGCCATGTCCCGACATATAGTCTGCAATGCCCGCACCTAAAAAAGCACCCATGACTAAACCTGGAGCCAAATTGCGAAACACAGACCATAACACTGCCCCGCGTTTATGATGCGCACTCACTGAACTCATTGACGTGACAATAATCGTAGCCAGTGATGTGCCAACCGCCATATGCATAATGACACTCGGGTCATAGTTCAGATGAGTAAACACCACATATAAAATCGGGATGATAATGAGTCCACCACCGACCCCAAATAGCCCCGCAGCAAAACCAGCGATTGCACCAATCAGTAAATATATGATTAACTCCATGATCATTTTTCACTTTTCTCAGATTCATATGGATTTAGAGACACGCCAATTACAACAGCTTCTCGCTGAAGCACAGCAACTTCCTGAAGTTTTATTGCTTAAGCCAGTTACCACATCCACCAATGACGATGTGCGTGAAATTGCGCAAAAAGGGATTCAGAGCGTTTTGGTCTGCAGTACACGACAAACTCAAGGTCGTGGACAGCGTCAACGACAATGGGTTTCTCCTGAAGGAAACATCTATTTAAGCACATTGCTACAGACCAAAACACCTATAAATGGGCGCTTGGCTTTAGAAATTGCGTTAAATATCTTGCAAATGCCGAGTTTGCAAGGCCTTGCTCTGCAAGTGAAATGGCCGAATGACCTTTATAGTGCTCAAGGTAAATGGGGCGGGATTTTAGTTGAACCACTGTCAAGCCACCAAGCGATTATTGGGGTGGGCATCAACATCAACCAAGTCGAAGATACCCAGCTTGATCAAGCCACCAGCTCACTTGAACAGCTGGGTTTAGCCCAAGCAGAGCGAATTCGCTTAATGGCGGAACTATATCTGGCAATTCAACAAGCAGGCCTATGGTTCACCCATAACAGTGCAAATCTGGCTTCTCGTTTCAATCATTACGCAGCCTTTATGCAGCAACCCGTTGAATTTGAACATATGAAGGGTCTGTCTCAAGGCCTATTCTTAGGCATTCAAGATGATGGTGCGGTACAAATTCAGACCGCCAATGGTGTTGAAAATTTTTATCAAGGCCGTTTACGCCCAGTGACCCCTGTTTAAATGATTGAGCATCATCATGAAAAATTTATGGTTAGATATTGGTAATACCCGCCTAAAATATTGGATTACGCAGGAAGATCAAATTTTAGAGCAAGGGGCTGAGTTACATTTACAGTCCCCTGCCGATTTGCTTTTAGGTCTAATTCAGCATTTTAAAAACTTAAACATCCAACAGATTGGTGTTTCTTCGGTTCAGGACAAAAAAAATAATGACCGAATCCGTAGACTTTTAAAAAGTTTAAATGTGCCGATCACCTTTGCTCAAGTGCAGGCCAACTATGCAGGCCTGCAGTGTGGTTACGAACAGCCTGAACAACTCGGAATTGACCGTTGGCTGCAAGTGTTGGCCGTCGCACGTAATCCAGAGCAGAACTATTGTGTGATTAGCTGTGGTACGGCGCTGACCATCGACTTGGCAGATGGTTTACAGCATTTGGGCGGCTATATTTTACCAAATCTCTACTTACAAAGAGACTCGCTGATCCAAAACACCAAAGGCATTAAAATTCCAGATGCGGCTTTTGATGAACTTGGGCCCGGTCGTAATACCATCGACGCAGTGCATCATGGGATTTTGCTCGGTTTGGTCAGTACCATTGAAAAAGTCTTGCAACAGTCTCCACGCCAACTGATTTTAACTGGCGGTGATGCGCCTGTATTTGCACGCTATTTGGCAGAGTATGCACCACGTATTGAAAATGATTTATTACTTAAAGGGCTACAATATTATATTCAGCATCAACCCTGAGCCACCGCCTGTTGTTGTAAAAGGGGTTTTAAGGTATTGAGCAGTAGCTCAAATTCAGCATAGCCATTTTCCCGCATAAAATTTCCTGCACGTTTCACTTCCAATACCTCTGCACTCAAAAAGTGTCCAAAGGTAAGCGCCAAAGGCGGTGGAACATAAGGGTCATTATTGGAAAACATCACCACACGTGAAGCGATGTGAGAGTGGAGTATACCGCTGTCCAGCTTCGCTTGCGCAATAAAACCACTTAACTCAGGTAAGCTTTTTAAAGCCGCTTTAAAGCCCGCAATACAGAAGATCGCTTTGATTCGACGTTCACGCAGTTTACTACTGAGATAATGTAAAGTCGCCAGACACCCCAAATTATGCGCAATAATGATGGTATTTTCATCCAAAGTGGTCATTTGCAGGGCCAAAGCCTGTTGCCATTCTTCGAAATGTGGTGCATCACTATGCGGAAGCACTAAGCGTTTTACTTCAGCATGCAGATCCATCTGACTGAGTTTTTGACTTAGCCACGGAAACCAATGGTCATTGGGCGATGCTTGATAGCCATGCACAATATAGATATGTTGTTTTGATCCATTCATTTTCAACTTCTTATTATAATGTTTGAAAAGAATAAATTTTACGCAACTTTCAAGCCATAAACAGTGCGTTTTTGTTATTAAGCGACGGTATTGAAAACGCACACAATAATTTCCATGACTTACAAAACAACAAAAAAAAGGCGCTCAACGCGCCTTTTTCTGAAATGGTAAGAAGCAGATTACTTCTTATCGTTCCCACCAAATAATGGTCCCATTCCGCCGCCACCACCAAACTGTTTTTGCATACCGCTTAATGATTTCATCATTTTTGCCATACCCGATGGATTGGCAAATTTCTTCATCATTTTCGCCATTTGCGCATGTTGTTTAATCAATTTATTGACTTCAACAACATCCATACCACAGCCTGCTGCAATGCGCTTTTTACGGCTTGGGTTCATCAGGTCCGGATTACGACGCTCTTTGATGGTCATCGATTGGATAATCGCTTCCATCTTTTTCACTTGCTTTTCAGGGTTCGCTTGCGCCAACGCATCTTGAATCCCTGCATTGCTCATGCCAGGCAACTTATCCAAGAAGCCCATCATGCCTCCCATTTTATTCATTTGCTCAAACTGCATTAGCATATCTTCAAAGTTGAAGCTGCCGCCTTTTTGCAGTTTTTTCGCCATTTTTTCGGCTTTTTCTTTGTCGACTTTACGTTCAAGCTCTTCGACCAAAGAAAGTACGTCACCCATACCCAAGATACGCTGTGCAACACGTTCAGGATGGAATGGCTCTAAGGCATCGAGCTTTTCACCCATGCCTAAGAATTTGATTGGCTTACCTGTGATTGCACGTACTGAAAGCGCCGCACCACCGCGCGCATCACCATCAGTTTTGGTCAGAATCACACCTGTTAATGGCAGTGCATCATTGAAGGCTTTGGCTGTATTTGCCGCATCCTGACCGGTCATTGCATCGACCACGAACAAAGTTTCAGTTGGCTTAATCGCCGCGTGAAGTTCTTTGATCTCGTCCATCATTTCATCGTCTACGTGTAGACGACCTGCTGTATCGACAATCAAGACATCCGCAAACTGAATTTTGGCTTGTTCAATTGCACGCGTTGCAATGGTAATCGGTTTTTCATCAGCACTCGATTCAAAGAAAATCGCGCCTACTTCACCTGCAACGGTTTGTAGCTGTTTAATTGCTGCTGGACGGTAAACATCGGCAGATACCATCGCTACTTTTTTCTTTTGGCGTTCTTGTAAGAAGCGAGCAAGTTTTGCAGCCGTTGTTGTTTTACCTGCACCTTGTAAGCCTGCAAGTAGAACCACAACAGGAGGTTTTGCTGCAAGATCAAGGCTTTCATTTGCCTCGCCCATCATTTTTGTTAATTCGTCATGCACGATTTTAACAAATGCTTGGCCCGGCGATAATTGAGTCATGACTTCTTGACCCAACGCCTCTTCCTTAACTTTCGCGATAAATTCACGAGTTACAGGAAGTGCAACATCGGCTTCAAGAAGTGCCATACGTACTTCACGTAGGGTATCTTTAATATTGTCTTCGGTTAGCTGCCCAGAGCCAGTAACATTTCTTAAACTCTGCGTGAGTCGTTCCGTTAAGGTATCAAACATTGCAAAATCCGCTTAAAATTGCTAGTTGCAAAAAAATCTTTCTTAAAATAGAAAATTTATGCATAGAATGCTATAGGATACTGTAGTTCGCACCGAATTTATATAAATGAATATTCATCATCCTGAAAAAGGTTTGACATGATTAGCCTGCCCTTGGTTTACACCATCTTAGCATTAGTCGCTTATACCACCTCTTTTTGGTATTTGTTTCTCAAATTAATGGCTAAACGTGATCCAAACCATTGGTTTATTGGCATTATTTTAGGCCTAGGCTTATTGCTACATGCCACTGTTTTGTACCATGACATGCTCACACCGATGGGAGTGAATTATGACGTTTTTGTCTTAATGTCATTTACATCGGGGCTCATGCTATTACTTAGTCTACTCTATAGCACTTATCGTCCAATTCTAGCTTTGAACCTGATTGGCATTCCTGTGGCCGCGACAGGACTCATTTTAGGTTTTGCCTTTAGTCAGTCCACTCAATTTATTGAACAGCGCTCATTGGGTTTAGATATTCATATTATTTTATCGCTGTCGGCCTATGCAGTGCTACTCATGGCGACCATACAAGCCGTGATTTTATGGTTCCAAGATCGAGAGTTAAAGAACAAACAAAAAAAACGCTTTTGGGTCAACTTACTGCCCTCTTTTCAAGCGATGGAATCTTTACTGTTTGACTTGATTAAAACGGGTTTTCTTTTACTGACTGTAGCATTGGTGTTTGGTTTCTTTACCATCGATAACTTTTTTGCCCAACATCTGGCACATAAAACCGCTTTTAGTATTATTTCTTGGTTTGTGTATGGGGCTTTGCTCATCGGACATTACCGTTTTGGTTGGCGCGGTCAAAAAGCGATTCGTTTTACCTTAATTGGATTCTTCTTGTTGGCTGTCGGTTTTATCGGATCTAAGTTTGTATTGGAAATGATTTTAGGTCGATAAAGTATTTTATGTTAACTTTAGGAAAATTAAACTTATAATGAAATTTTTCTTTGTAGTATTTGCATTCACTTTAATCACATGGGTTTGCAGCGATTTTTTTCATAAAAAACAATTAGATTCTGCAATAAACTCAACAAATAAAATTAAAAATTGTGGCTACTTGTTGGGCATTAAGTCAACAAAAGCTAGATTTAGTCAGGAGTATTTTGTAATACAGAATAATCAAAAGGAAATAGATAAATTTAATTTTGATCCTGAATTTGATGTGCATCAGAACATAAAATACTCTGGAGAAATAAAGCAAGGGGAAAAAATTTGTTATGAATATACTTACATTCACACTTATATGGATACTATAAAAATTCTAACAAATATGAACAAAATTAATAATTTTCCATAAAGTTTACAGAATAGAGCTTATGTAACATAACACTAAAAACTCCCCCAACCACCCTACAATATTTTAGTTATCTATTGCTTATCACCCCTACTAAAAACGTATAGCACCACTGTAAAACTCATCCACGCACTCACAAAAGCCTCACTTAACCAATCGTGCGGGTTGTACTTACATCTACAGAAAGCTTCGACTAGTGTATATGACAAACTCCCTAACCAATAGCATTGATCGATAAACCTTAAGTACATAAGAAAGACAATGAAATGGATCATTTTTTATCCACCTGTTATACTGGCTAAATATCCCCCCTTCTTCCAATTTAGAGTAACACCAATGAAGTAAGTCTTATTTTCCGTCAAATCTAATTTATGTGTTTTCTGACGTGCAAAATAAACTTATTTACTGCTCTATATCTCTATAAAAATTTATTTTGTATGTCCTGTATAAAGGAGTCTTCAATGATCCAACAGGCCTGTACTGTAAAAAATCTCAGCGTTCAATTTGCTCATGAACCACTGTTTCAGCATTTAAACTTTGAATTGCCCGCTGCCCAATGTTCAGCTCTGATTGGACGAAATGGTCAAGGCAAATCAATATTAATGTCCCTACTCACTCAGGCGCACATGCCCAATTATGCGAGTGGCGAAGTGATTTGGCATATGTCATTTTCCTACTTAAGTCAGCTCGAGCGTTTAAGCAACTGTACACTTGCCGAAGCCCTTAACATTGCTGACTTACATGCAAGTTTTCAACGTATTGAACAATCGACTGCGAGCTTTGAAGACTATGACCGCGTCGAACATGCATGGCATCAACCCACTGAATGGTTGAAATTGCTAGAAAGTGCAAACTTACCTACAAATCTATCTAGCTCAGTTTCTCAACTGAGTGAAGGTCAGAAAACTAAACTGGCACTGTGTCGCCTTTTTTTACAAACTGAGCATTATTTACTTCTTGATGAGCCCAGTAATCACTTAGACCATGCAAGTCGTGCATGGTTAAGTCAAAAAATCCTTCAGCATCCTGCGGGCTGTTTAGTCATTAGCCACGACCGCACATTGTTAAATCCAATCTCCAATACCTATGTTTTAAATGATTTTGGTTTACAACACTTCCGTTGCAACTATGCCGAGTATCAGTCACAAGCAGAGCAACAACAGCAGGCACTACAACACAATATCTCGCAAGAGAAACGCGAACTAAAACAATTACAAGTCCAACAGCATGAGCAGCGCATGAAAGCTCAGAAAAGGCAAAAGTCTGGGAAGAAATTACGAAGCTCTGGTTCTCAAGCCAAAATCCTACTCGACTTTAAAAAAGAACGTGCGAGTCAAACCTTATCGGGAGTCGCGCAGCAACAACTTCGCCAAAAGGAACAAGCGCAAGATGAGCTCAAAAACAAACAGCAGCAACTAGAACAGATTAAGTCACAAAAGTTTGATTTCCATTTTCAACCTAAACAAACAGGTGAAATTCTTCGTTTGAAAGAAGTGGGTTTAGCAGCACTTTCTATCTCGCCTATTTCTTTCGCCTTACACAACGGAGAAAAAATCCAACTGCGCGGCCAAAATGGTTCAGGTAAGTCGACCCTACTTCGTGCCATTCAAAATCATAGTCATGTTCAATCGGGAGACATTTTTAAGCGTGGAGCATCGTTATATTTAGATCAAAACTTTAGCCTACTGAATCCAGAACTGAATGCGGTACACAATTTACAATTATTGAATCCGTCTTTGTCCGATGAGGAGTGTCGGAATCAATTGGGGCAACTTCGAATTCGACGAGATAAGGCTCTGCTTCCCATCTCACTACTCAGTGGCGGTGAACAACTCAAAGTCGCTTTACTGTGTATCAGTCTCGCAGCACAGCCTGTGGACTTACTGTTACTGGACGAACCCGAAAATCATCTCGACATCAACTCAAGACAACTGTTGGCACAGGCTATACGCGATTTTACAGGGGCGGTTATTTTAGTTTCGCATGATGATGCCTTTATCGAGGAGACACAGATTGAAAACTATTTCGATTTAACCCAAACGGATTAGACTAGACAGCGTGATCGGATTTGCGTATAACACCGTTTTTCTATTTGACTGGTGACACCGCTGTGAAACTCATTCTTGCACCAATGGAAGGCTTAACCGACCCAATCATGCGTGATGTTCTCACGTCTGTAGGTAGCTTCGACTGGTGTGTGACCGAGTTTATCCGTGTGACCAATTCGGTCTTACCCGATCATATTTACCACCAGTATTGCCCAGAATTACTCAATGGCGGAAAAACGGCGGCAGGAACACCCGTGCATGTGCAGTTTTTGGGCAATGACCCTGAAATGCTGGCTGCCAATGCCATCCGTGCGGTGAAACTCGGTGCACCCGCCATTGATATGAACTTTGGCTGTCCAGCCAAAACCGTGAACCGTCACCGTGGTGGCTCTGTACTCTTAGATGAGCCAGAAGTAGTGCATGAACTGGTCAAAACCGTGCGTGATGCGGTTCCTGCACATATTCCTGTTTCTGCGAAAATGCGCTTAGGCTATATGGACCGACATTTTATGTTGGACAATGCTCATGCCATTGAAGATGCAGGTGCAGCATGGGTTACCGTGCATGCACGTACCAAAGCCGATGGTTATACCCCACCCGCTTTTTGGGATCAGCTCCGCCCGATTCGTGAAGCATTGAAGATCAATGTGATTGCCAATGGTGAAATTTGGAACAATGCAGACGCGAAACAGTGTCGCTTAGAGTCTGGCTGTGAAGATTTGATGATTGGACGTGGTGCCGTGACCATACCTGATTTGACCCAATGTATTCGTCAAAATATCGACACACCTTTGCTGACATGGAATGAGCTACTAACCTTACAAATCCGTTTCTTAAACGGCGGCTATAAAAAAGAAATGAATATGGTCGGACGTTATAAGCAATGGCTTGGCATGATGTCTAAACACTATCCAGAAGCCAAAGCCCTCTGGGATGAAGTCAAACGTATCAAGCCGCTGGATGACATTATTCTTAAACTAAACGCAAGCTCAACTTAATCCGTTCGCGCAACGATCGCGACATAAGTGGGTAAGTTCCACGCACCACCTGCAAAGCCTTTACATTGCTGCGATTGTGCCTGATAACTAAGGACAAAAGCCTTTCCATTCCAAGCCCACTCTGAACTAATACCACAGTCAGCAATACCCCGACCTTTTTGCTCTGAGAAAATCTGCGCCTCACTAAAACTTGAGCCTGATGTCGTGACTTGCTGCTGAATCTTTTGTAATGCTTTGTCCATAACCCAGTAGCCTAGACCTTCATTGTACGCTCCACGCCAACATGGCACTTGAACCACCACTTGCTCTGCATTCAGCGGATAGACTGAAACCCGATCTTCCTCAAAAAATCGTGCCTCATAGAGATTTGGACAGTCTTGTTCATCTGTTTTTGCTTTTAACTTTTTAAAGAGTTGATTGGCAATTTTACTGTCCACGGCAAAATGACTGGCAACTGCAGGTCGATATCCCGTAATACCAATTTTAGGGATGGCTTTGGGTTGTAAAACATTTTGCTCAGACTGATTGCCTTTTTGATATACCGCGTTCGGTGTATTTACACGTTTTTGTATATCATCCATTTTGAGCAAAACTGCATTTGCCCCAGCAGTTGAAATTTGCCATTGCTGTGCTTGGGTCGTGAGACGAATATCTTCTGCGCCTACCAAAGCCTTTAGCAACTGCGCACTTTGAGCACTGGACAGTTTCGCGGTACTTTTCTTGGCATCGATGGTTAGGTTCCCTAGAGATGTTCCTCCTACATTTAAACTGGCTTCAGTATCCTGCGTAAACTCCTCAACCACTTGAATTTGGCTGAGTACCGCACTGCCTGCACCTGCGGGACGAGAAATCAGTAATGAAACTGGATGACCAAACTGAGCATCACTTTGATAACCCACCGCGCGGCACATACCCGTATTATCACAGGCAAGCTCCCAGTCTTTATGCATAAAATAGTTACCCGTTTCAGCATGAGTCAACTGGCTCAAGGCACTCATCAGCAACACACCAATAATGGGACTATTTCGTTTTATGATCTTATTATTCAACATATGCACTCACTCCACTTTAGAGGAATATAATCTTGCACTCAAAAACTTCGGCTTTGCACGATACCTGTATAATTTAAACAATCTTCAACGCGAATCCGTTGTACTTTCGACAGCTGATCTAGATCAAACCAAGCATAGGCCGTATGTTCATCACTGAGCCTGATCTCAGCAGATGCAGCCAGATGGCATCTAAAAATAAAGGCATGCGAGGTCACTGCCGCATGAAAGTACACACCCGACAAATACTCTATCTGAACCTGACAACCGAGTTCTTCTTGGCACTCACGCAGCAAAGCCTGATGAATGGTTTCTCCCATATCCAAGGCTCCACCTGGCAGCCCCCAAGCCTGATCGGCATAATTGGCTTTCAGTAATAAAACCTGCCCTACAGCATTGGTTAGCACCGCATGAGAACTCAGTCGGTAAAAGTCTTGAAATGCCATAGATACCTTCTTCTTAAGTTGTTCATGTTGTCATTAAAACATAACTCACTAAAACTGAGGTGGCTCGATCTGTGCCAAAGCCAAAGCTTTAGTCGAACTCAGTCTGGAAAATAAATCGGCTTTGACATTTTAGTTTCAAAGTCCACAGGCACCGAAATATGCTGATGGGCAACCAACCACTCACCTGCCGTTTTTTGAAAACATAGGGTGATTCTGCACCAAGGAATCTCTGGAGTTGCAACACCACTGGCATGATCCAATTTAGAATAACAATGTAAAAAAGCTAAACCGTCACGACTAAAAATATTGATGTTACGCCTAAACACTTTGATTTCCCCCTGAAAAAATGGGGCATATCGTCTCCACAATTCTTGATAGGCTTGCACACCTTGCAGCTCAAACCCAATATCAAACAAGCTGACATCACTCTGACAAAGACGAATGATATTTTGTACATCCATTTTACAAATGGCATCATCCCATTGTTTGAGTTTGAAGATAATTTCATGCCCTGCATGCTCATCTCCAACTAATCGAAAATCCACATCGCCCTCCCACACTACAAATCAAACTGCATAAAAAAACGCGTGCGCCATCCATAGCAAACACGCGGTTTTCTTCAATTCTTAAAACAAGCAAAATATGTAATCTGATCTTAAGTCGTCAAATCCTTAATCGTGGTACTTGAACCATTGTTTTTGACCGATTCAATGCCTTTGTCTCGGGATTGCTCACTGGCATAAAACTGACTGGTACCAATAATCTGATGATTGGCAGCCTTTAAGTTAAAATAAGGTTTGCCATTTTTGGCTTCTAAGCGTTCATAACGCGTATCATCGGGGCTGTTTTTTTGCACCGACTCAATTCCATTATGTGCTGACGCTTTTGCTTTATACAGTTCACTGGTCAAAATGACCTCGCCATTTCCCGCTTTTAAAACAAAGCGGTATTGGCCATCATTTGCCTGACTTACTTCGTACCATCCTGACATAAGCTCACCTATTGTTATTTTAAAGTGATTGTAGATCCACCAAAACCGAATAAAAAATCATCCAATTTCATAAAATATAAATGACTTCTTTTATAAAAAAAAGTGCATTTACTACCAGCCCAATTTTTATTTTTTTAAAATAACAGCGCTATATGAATAACGCATGACAGCCTCAAACCGTTTAAATGACACTCGATATCGGCCCAATACGGCTTGGTACTCTTCCTAATTCTATGCTTTTAATACCAATTTGCTATAACTACTTTTTGGCATTTCAATAATTTCTACACAAATTTGTACCGTTAAATCCTGAGGAGCGGTAAAGTTTTGCTGCAAGGTTTTAAGCAATTGGCTCGAAATGGCACACTTGGTGGCTTCATCTCGTCCGCTTAATAAAGACACTTTGGCATGCAAATAAGCCTGTGCATCACCATCCACCCCAATCACAAAATCGGACTGTCGAATGGCACGACTTTTGATGTCATTACCCGATTGTACAAACTGACCATCCAGCAAAGCTTGGTTTAACGCCAATAACATCGGCTTAACTTCAAGGGTGTCGATATTGTCTGAATATTCAAGGTGGATATGTGGCATAGCGTATTCTTCAACAAGTTTTTATCTTTATAGCATGCTGTGCGGGTGTTTCAACGCTTAATGTCTTTTCAAAATGGCTGAAAAAACAAAAAACGGAGTCCAATTGACTCCGTTTTAATCTCGAACTGCAAACTCAGCGGATTAGGCTTTTTTCACATACTCAGATTTCAGTTTCATCGCACCGACACCGTCAATTTTACAGTCAATGTCATGACCATCTGCGGCATCTGGCAGTAAACGAATATTTTTCACTTTGGTTCCGACTTTCACCACCGATGACGAACCTTTAATTTTTAAATCTTTAATCACCGTTACCGTGTCACCGTCAGCAAGTAAGTTGCCGTTGGCATCTTTAATTGCTACCACTTCTTCAGTTGCTTCTCCCTCTTTCCATTCGTTTGAACATTCAGGGCAGATCAGCAAGTCACCATCTTCATAGGTATATTCGGACTGGCATTTTGGGCAGTTGGGTAAAGACATAAAAACCTCAAAAATAAAAAAATAAGCAATTCACATTGCTCAAAACGCCAATATAGCATTTTTCAGACAAAAACGATGCGAATCACCTATTTATTTTAAGGCTTTAGCCTTGTCACGGGATGAATAAAATAAAGCCTAGGAAAGTATAAATTTTCCCTGTAATAGCATCAGCTCAACACTTACTTTTGTTCCAAACACTGCTTCAAAATCACCACATGGTTATGCTGTTCTTCTTTGGCTGCGGTGAGTAACGTGATCTGCTCACGCACTGCCAGTTGGCGCAAATCATTCAACTCGGCGGGATGTGCTTCCAGTTCTTTCATATAACGGACTTTAAACTCATCCCAGTGTGCCACCATGTCTTGGTGATACCATTTCCGTAGTTCATTGGATGGTGTGAGAATTTTTGGCCATTCATCTATTTTGGCCTCAAGTTTTGAGACCCCTCGAGGCCACAACCGATCAACTAAAATCCGTTTGCCATCCTCTGCCTCGACAGGCGCATAAATTCGCTTCATGCGTATTGGCATGCAAAACTCCTTTTAAATCTATGGTGCAACTTGTTTTATTGTTCAACGATGACGAAGCACTATTCATCAGGAATGTCTGGATTCACTAAAAAAGCCAAGAGTTGCAACGACTCTTGCCAACCTAGATAACAGCCATCGACAGGAATCACATCGGGCAAACCAGACTGCGTAATATGAACCTCTGTACCGACAGATACTTCTTTAAATTCAACACGCACTTCAATTTTACCTGCAAGTTCAGGTACATCGAACTCATCGGTATAGCGTAATAAACTGTTTTCAACGATTTCATGATAAGTGCCATGAAATGAATGCTGCATGCCTGTACTGAAGTTGGTAAAGAACATACGATATTGACCACCTTCACGCAGATCGAACTGATCGACATGTGCGGTAAAGCCATGTGGTGCCATCCACTTGACTAAAGCATCTGCAGTGGTAAAAGCACGATAGACGCGCTCGACGGGCGCACTAAATACGCGGTGTAATTGGACGCTATTTGACATGATTTTTCTCGTTCTTTTCAAATATTCAGATTTAGTTTAGAACGCTCAACCCCACATACTGTATTTTTTTTGTGCATCTTTTTTAAATAGCCAAACGTGGCCAGCTGTCTTTTTCTACCCACCAACAAAAAAAGCATGTTTTTCAACATGCTTTAAATTTGACCATTTTTTAGGCTTGACCTTGCTCATAGTCCTCATCATCTTCGTCGTCATAGACATAGGCCATACAGCCCCAGCCATCATATTCACCACCAAACTGTTCTGCAATTTTAGTAAACCATTGTTCTAAGTCGACAATGTCTGAATACTCAGGTTCCATGTACACATAGATGGTAATAATCCACTCAGATACATCACTTTCTTCATCGACAAACAAAGTGATTTTTTGCTCTTCTTGTAATAAATACAACGCACACTTTTCTGCTTGTGACTGCTCTTGAAAGGCAATCGAATATTCTATTTCATGCGGTTCAGATAGGTCGTCGCCATCCTCAGCCATTTGCCAAAGTACATTTCCGTTATCATCATCTGGATATAATTCATAATCACGTGTCATGCGTATGTCCTTGTTATCTTTTTAGCCAATATATCGTTGGCAAGTGACAAAATAGTGACTTCAACATAGCATATTTTGCTCATTTTTATAGCAGTTACATCTGATTTTTCGAAGGTTGTTTGGACTTTATTTCACGCAGACTTTGCCAGATTATTGTAAAACCCGATGCTCAACTAAAATGTCCGCTTGAAACTGTAAATCACTGCTTTTTAGGCTTTCTAATAGAGCCGCAAATTTAAGTTCTTCTAAGCGTAAAGCCAGATAACTCTCTTGTATCTGAGTATGACCGAAAGCCACACCATAGTGATTAATGAGGGTAAAGTCATCCTGCAAAGCTTGAATCAAAAGGCCAAGATTGTCTTTGCTCACACGTTGTAAATAAAAGTCTGCTTTCGTATTAAATAACTGTGAAACCAACACCATCATCGATAGTCGTCGATGTTCATCCATAAAGGCGCAGGTCACAACGTCGTTTTGCTCAACCGCACGAATCACTTGTTGCCGGACTTTTTGTAAATGACCGGCCGCATCTGTTTTCCCATAGCCTTCGATGAGTTCATCTAATAACTGCTCCGAAGGCAGTTGATAACTCTGGCTGTAGGTTTCAATTTTATGATGTAAGGCCTTTGATATTTCAGCCAGATGTTGTCGTTCTTCAGCCATGTGAAAAAAAGCACCCAGTTTTTCTCTGGCGCGCAGCATGCTCATTTCTTTGGCTTTACGCTCATATTCCGTTAAAAAGTGATGTACTTTTTCGATGCGCTGCCGACATTGTTTAAGCATTTGTTCAGCATCAAATTTGACTGTTTCAGCAAACAATTCAACTTGGTTGTGTCGTTCAATGACATAGTGTTCGACATCAATAATTTCTTGGTAAGGACTCAAAGTTTCATTGCGTTGTCTGAGTGTTCCAAGCTCAATTCTTAAACTGGTCAGCCGGTGTTGTAATTCACTTTGCTGCTGTTCATAAACTTCTAAACTGTTTCGACTGCGCTCTAAATTACTTTCTAAGGATTCAATCTTCTTTTTTTGGGCAAGGCTGTGTATTATTTGCCCGCATATAACCGCACACAGCAGGACAAGAATGACAGCGAATACATAAAGCATGGTCTATCTCCCTACGGGAACGTCATTTTTCTTTTAAAGACTCCGCTGTAAGAACACATGAAATTCGAACAGTAAGCCTTGGAACAGACAAACATATTTTCATTCAATTTCAATCAATCGTGACTATGGCCAAAAAGTCAAACTCAAATGTTAATTTCCACAAAGATAAGCACACTGGATAAAACTGCACTTACACAACTTACGCTAACGGTTTTTTAAACTGCCCGATATCCCAAATTTTAAGTATTTCTCAAAATATAGGTAAAGTGTGACACAGTTAAAATGGCACACTTCCATGAATCGCAACCGCTTTTCCACTTAAAGGCTGCTGAAAGGCGAGAAAACTGGCATGTAAAGCCATACGTTTTAATGGACTTCGTGTCGGCTCAGGGTGATACAACTTATCCCCTGTAATTGGATGCCCAATATATTGCATATGTACACGGAGCTGATGCGAACGCCCCGTAATTGGGGTCAGTAAAACTCGCGTAATATCGGTCTCAGTATCATAGCTAAGTGCTTGATAAAGTGTTTTTGCAGGTTTGCCCAACTCAAAGTGCACGATCTGCCGTGGTCGATTTTCCCAGTCAGTAATCAGTGGTACTTCAACACTGCCTTCAGCATCCAACTGGCCTTGAACTAAAGCAATATAGTGTTTATCCACCGTGCGGGCTTGGAACATTTTGCTGACGGCAACTTCGGCATCGCGGTGCTTGGCAAACATTAAAATCCCCGAGGTCGCCATATCTAAACGATGGGTAATTTTGGCATGTGGATACTGGGCTAAAACCCGTAAATAGGCACTGTCTTGGTGTTCTGGTAAACGCCCTGGTACAGACAACAAGCCCGCAGGCTTTTCAATTACCACCAAATCATCGTCTTCATAAACGATCACCAAGTCTTCTTGGGGTGGTGCATAAATAAAGTTGTCATTTAGAGCCATAGGAATAACAGCATAAAAAAGCGAGCGCGAAAAATAGCAAGCCGTGTTTCTGCTGTCAATCATTCAAGAAATATGGAAAACAGCCTTAATCCTAGGCGTCCATCACTCCATATAAGCCAGCTTTTTAGCAGGGCTGATTGGATTGAAAGCTTAAAATAAAATGATGTAAGTGAAACTACAACAGCAGGATTTTTCGATTTTCGCGGGAAATATTAAAATTTATTTTTTTGATTTATCTTTTATTCGAGTTCAAATTTTTTAGGGTGTCTGGGAAAACATGTTGTTTACTTCAACTATCATAACTTTGTAAGTGATGATCTTATAGCCTATAAACTTTTGATTTATAGCGTCCTAAGCCGAATCAAGACCTTTTGGGTAAGTACTACTCACGCGTTTTGCGCCACTGGTAGCATGCTACTCTTTTCGATCCCGTCACACCCTTGAGATATAATTTAACAATCCAAGGGCGGGATTGTTTCCCGAAGATAAAGTCTTTTCGGCTATTTTTGGAAAAAAATCTTGGCTTTCAGGTTATCTAAAAAATATTTTCCCAAATGCAGAGTATTTATGATTTTTTTCTCACATAAAAGCACTTTTCTCAGGATTTTATTTCTTTGCTGCATCACAGATGAGAAATTCAACTTCCTGCACAGACCTGCATCAGCTGAATGAGATTCCCGCAGGTATCATCAAAGACTGCAACTTTAACTTTTCCTGCCCGCATCGGTTCACTGGTAAAGCGTACCCCTAAGTTTTTGAGTCGCTCATATTCCGCATCTAGGTCATCCACTTGAAAAGAAGTATAGGGAATCAGGTCTGCTTTAATTGCAGCTTTAAACGGCTGTGCCGCAGGATGTGCATCAGGCTCCAGTAGCAGTTCAACACCTTCAGGACTTTCGGGGGAAACCAAAGTCAGCCAACGATAATCCCCCACAGGTACATCATGTTTGACTTTAAAACCGAGTTTTTCTGTATAAAACTGACAGGCTTTTTCTTGGCTATCGACCATGATGCTGGTGACATATATTTTCATTGTTGTTCCATATTTTTTATCAGACTTTTAATGGTTATAGCAGAACTCTAAGCGTTCCAATGTTATCAAATCGCAATTTTTTTAAAGCCGTTTTCGCAAACCAAAGCGCCAATTTGTTTTGGCACAGTTAAAGCAAATATTTGGATAAATTCGGGGCAATATAGAAGTTTAAAATGGAAGAAAATATTTGAATGGACCTGTCTTTTATCGTGTTGTTTTTATCATGTAGTTTCTAGGGATCAGGAGATAACTTCAACGATTAAAACTGGGTAAGTTCTAAACTTTTGCCTATAAATGGATAATCTATAGCGTCCTAAGCTGAATCGAGACCTTGTGGGTAAGTACGACGCTGATCTGATAGATAACGAGTCGCAAACTACTCTTTTCGATTCCTGTGCCCTTAAACGTTATATTAAGCAAATTGGTACGGGATGAATTTTCGAAGATTGGCTAATTTCAAGCGATGATGAAAAATATTTCCATAAATAAAACTAAATTTGATAAAGATATTCATCATGACACTTAAATCATCTATTTCATCGCATAAAAATGAACTTGTATCATTTTTTACACCATCATTCCAGAACGTTTAAGTCGCCATATAGCCTTGCAACCATGTTGCAATAAACCACCACAAACTGATCGCAGACATACCACAGAGTAAATTGGCAAGCACCTTTTGCATATTGCTGAGCTGAGACAGATAGATTTTTCGGTTAATTACATACGCAACCACAGCTAAGGCTCCACCGATTGCACCACCAATCATCACTAAAAACAAAGGCCAACCTGCCATCAAATGAGCAGCCGTACTCAGCTTAGGTTTCTCTTCAACACTCAAGGCCAGTTCTTTATTTTCCATCTCTTTCCCCTATACATGATCAAGCAGTCATGTGACTGATGCCTCAGACTCACGTCACTTATAAAAGTGCATTTTGAGATATAAGTTAGCAAAAACTAAGCCAATACTATTCAAGACTCAGATCATCGATGTCTTGAATTTTGCTCAAATACAGTGGAGCAAAATTCACTTTGCTCCATGTTTCTTTAAATTTAGGGTCACTATCCGGGTCTTTATTGAGATTTTCTCTGACCAGCTTCTTAGCGGTGAGAAAATTGACACTGGTTTCGCTGTTCACATAAGGGCCGAAATTATCGGAGCTGTCATAGCCAATCAGACGCATATCACGCCCCTCTAAACGGAACTGATAGGCCCAATATCCATAACGGCCATGGGCATAATGTAGTTTTAACACGCCTTTTTCGATAGAGGGCACCAACTCAGGCGCAAAGTACACACCGCCATCTTCATTTTCTGAAGAAAACAGTGACAGGTTCTGAACGACTTTTTGGTAGTGCCCTTTGGTATTCAACAGCACAATCACACCACGGCGGTTGCGGTCTAGTTTTCCACGGTATTCATCGGTGACCCATTGTTTCGGATCTGTACCTTTGACGATTAAAACCACATCTTTTAAACCATCTTTGTTTAAGTCCCCTTGCACAACCTCATACACCGTATATTTTGCGGGAAGGTAAGCTTGGTATTGGTTGGTCGCTTTTTGCCGCTGAATGTTCTCAGCGCTTAAGTTTTCAGCACAGAGATTGGTGGATATACCCAACATTGCAGCGAACATTAGAGAAGTTTGAATGAACTGTTTTTTCATAGTTTTCTTAATTTTTAAAATAAAGTAGTTAAGCGAGCACGCTAATGAATGCCTCATTTTTGGCATCTGTACTACAGATTAGCATTTATCAGAAGCCTATTTATAGGATGCTCTACAATTAAAACAGATGACCGTATCAGTGTCATATTTTGATTGCTGCCGCTGAAAACTTTCGGCTAAAGTGACGGAAGACCATTCAAATACGTTTCATCATGAAAACTAAAACTGCCCTGCTGATGCTGTGCCTTGCGCTTTCCCTCAGTGCATGCAAAGTGTTAAAAACACATATCGTTAAAGTCACCAGCTCAACTGAAGCACAGCCAAATGAAGTGTTATTAAAAACCACCAAAGGCTATGTATATTTATCGACACAGAACATGACGGATAAACAAAAGCACATCCTAAAAAATCTGCGTCCTTTTCAGTGCTTAGAAATTAAAACACCTGAACAATTTGCTATGCAAAACCGAGTAGTGCGATTTTCTGACTTTAAAATTCGTGCTTTAGTCGAAGCTGACCGAGAGTGTCGAAAAATTAAGGTCACGACCCGAATTGAAATTCATTAATGTTGTAATGCTTAAAAAGTTGAACATCCATATCTAACAATGGAAAGCTCTGCATAATTTGCAGAGCTTTTTTGCTTTTGGCTATTTGAAACAACACTTGTCACAACCTTCGACTTTTTCTCTGGGCCAGTTCATTCTTGCCCGTTTATAAGCCAGCTCATAATTGGCAAAATAACCAATTAGAATTTGATCCTCCGAGCTGGGTAAGTCTGCACAGCCTAAGGACGCATTATGAATATGATGGATGCCTTTTTCACTAGGCTGTTCATTTACAATAAATTTTATCATTTACAGCTCCCCGAATAATTTTTATAAAGTTCAACCACAAACAAAACCATACAAAAAGTATGTATTTATAAAATTAAACGGATGCCGTATAAAAATCAATCATTATTTTAAAAGTGAAACTGACCTCTAAGTCATATCAAGTTAAAAGAATTGATGTCCATATAACCGAAAAATTAGCCATGCTATCTTTAAATTTAGAGGCCCAGCAACACCATAAGAAAACTGCTGAAACTATAAAGGTGTGCTGATACTTTGTTGTTTTTTACGTTTAAACCAACGTACGGCCCAAATCGCCAAAATAATGCCCACAATCACCACCAAGACTGGAACCAGTAGTGACAGCACGGACAGTAAAACGGCTCCGACCCATTCCACTGTAGACACCAGTGGGTTGGCGACCCCGCCCGTCGTCGCGGTTGAAACCCCTCGGACAGCAACGGTACTCATTTGCACGGCGCCTGCTGTTCCCCCACCGACAATAATTGCTGCGGCCCAACTGGCAAACTGCGACATTTCCCCGCTGCTGACCGCCATAGTGGTGAGTGTTCCTGCGACCATCGCGGCTGGCGTTGCAATGGTGTCTAAAGCGTTGTCTACCCATGGTATGTAATAAGCTGCGATTTCACAGACAGTTGCAATAGCTAAGGCAATGCATACCGATGGCATGCTTAACCATTCAAAACCTTGCATGGGCTCGAACCAACCCATAATAGATGCAAGGCTCATGACCAAGAGTGGGACAAAAACACGAAAGCCACAGGCCGCACTTAAGCCAATGCCGATACAAAGTCCTAATATGGTTTCCATGTGCTTTTCCTATGTGGCTTAAGTTGGGATACTTTTATCTTTTTTATAACTTAGCAAAAAGCCCTATCGGGTGATAGGGCTTTTCTTTTAAACAGTGGGTAACTGTTAAATCTTGGGCTTAGGCATTCTTATTGTTAAATTGATTGCCTTGGCATTTGGTACACGGGGGTAAACGATCTGTACCAATTTCTAAGTAGACGCGGTGTCCGCATTGAACACAAAAATAGAAGCCTGTTCCAGGTTTTTCGCCAGCAGTAACCATTTTTGTTCTCCATATGTTTAGAAAATGGTCTTACTAGTATATGCCTTTTATGATGAATGTCTATTGATCATTTCGACAAATGATGATGGCATTTGGGCAAGAAATAATTTCCCTAGAAAATCTAAACGCCTTACAAGGTGTTAGTCACCCAATTTTCGATCTGCAATCCATCGACACGCAAAAATTCTTTTTCATTATTGGTCACCATCACCCAATTATTCGCACGTGCATGCGCGGCAAGCCACAAATCATTCGCACCAATAATCTGCCCTTTAGATGAAAGGTCTTGGCGTATTTGCGCATAGTGATCAGCGACATATTCATCTAACTCAACCACTTGAATCATTGAGGTTAATTCATCTATCACTTTAAGGGCTTTTTCTTTTTGCTGACTTTTCTCTGCACCAAAACGCAACTCCCCCAAAGTAATGACTGAAATTAAAATATTTCGATGTGGGAGATGTTTTTCAAAATGCTGACGGACAATTTCAGGTTGATGTTTGATGATGTAGATACAAATATTCGTATCCAATAAATATTGTGTCTGCATTAGAACTCTTCTCGTTCCTGTGGTGGTTCATCCACTCTTTCTTCTGCATAAAAGTCATTCGGCATTTGCGCTAATACTTTAAATAACCGATCTACGGTGACTGGCTTTTCACGCAGAATCACGTCATCGCCACGACGGAAAATTTCGACTTCTGTACCTTCAAAGCGAAATTCTTTGGGTAAGCGAACAGCTTGGCTTCGACCAGTCATAAAAACTTTTGCGGTAGTCATAAGGCTACTCCATCAGTTTTGATATATACCTTATGATAGGTATTTATTGAGTGTTTTTCAAGCGAATTAAATTTAATGAATTTGAGGTACTTCAATAACATTCACAGTAAATAAATTCAAAATATCATCTCTATCCATGAAAATAATTTGGCTTCTGCGATTTGCATCTAATTTATTACCTAACCAGTTTCTTGCTGCTTTTGTGATTTCACCGCCTGCAATGATATAAGCATGATCTACCAATACTCTTTTATTTGTTTCAGGATCGAAAATTTCATGCCCCAACATCATCGTTGTTTGGTTATAAATTTCAGCAATATTGTGGTTGCTAGCTTTGGAAACACCTGAAGAATCTAGTTTTCCTTTCTTTACCTGGGCAGAGTAAAACTTGAAGTGCGACATAAACCACCTAATTAATTTAAAGGGTTTATGGAGTATATAAAATTGTCATACCATCATCTTAACTTTGAAGATCGTACTGCATTAATGCTTGAGTCAA